>JANLVQ010000059.1:0-19839 GCA_031364085.1 Chitinophagaceae bacterium | reverse complement strand
TTAAAAGCATATTCAACATAAACATCTAATAAAGCATAGCTTGTTAATGTTACATAATCTGTTTTAAATGTATTGCTGTTGTAGTATGCATCGCTTCTTGGTCCAAACCAATTTAAGTTGGTTGTTACACTTATATTTTTTGAAAGTTTAGTTGAAAGATTTATGCCTAAACTATTTTTTGGTCTTCGTAATAAATTATTATAGCTGGTGTCTTTGCCATTACTTTTTTTAGTATTAATATTTCCATCAACTGCAGTATAATAAGTTTTTAAAGTAGTATTTTTTGAAAGAAGAAAGCTAGCTTCAAACTCTACACCATAATCTCTTTGTTGATCTTGATTAATATATTGAGCTTGAAATGTGCTACTATTAAAATAAAAGAAGTGTACATCTTGAACTTTTCTAGAGAAGAATACCAATTGAGTTTTTATTTTTTTATCATCAAATACATATTGTAACCCAATTTCAGAATTTACTGAAACTTCTGGTTTTAAATTTTTGTTCCCATACTCACTAAATAATTGATATAAGGAAGGTGTTTTATAACCAGAAGAAAAATTTGCAAAAGCTTTTATATCATCATTCACTTGATAGGATGGATTAAAATTAAATACCATATTATTTCCGTAAACAGAATGACGATTAAATCTTGCTCCCAACTCCATATTAAACCCCTTGTTATTATTGAAGTTTAAGGCAGCATATAATGCTAATTGATTTTGTTTTAAACTATCGCTACTATAACTTGATTTATATGGACCAAAAAATCCAACACTCAAATAATCTTGATTACTATTACTCATTCTATAATCTAACCCTGCAGTAAGTGTAGTTTTTTTAGTAAGAGAAAAATTTGCAAATACATCTATAAAATGTTCTATGCCTTTATAAGTTCCTTTAGAATATTTATCATATCCATTTTGGCTTTTTGTTGAATCATCTATATAGGCTCTATCAATTGTATTATAGTTATACAAAATATTCAATTTGGTTTTTCCAAAAAGTAATTCGTTCTTAACTCCAGCTTGTAAACTTTTTTGAGTATTTGTATAATCTAATTCATCTACAAAAGCACCTTGATCTATGTCGCCTTTGTTATTTGTATATCTAAAATATGGATTGATCGTAATATTTTTTGAAGCTTTTACATTCATTCCTGTTTGAAAAGATGATTGTTGATATTGGTCTAGGTCTATAAATGGATTCTTTGAAGTTGTTTCATTTATACCATCTGTTTTTTGGAAACTATATCCAGCATAATAGTTGACATTTTTTTGATGAAAATTTATTCCAGCATTTGCATTTAATGTGCTGTTTGAACCATAGCTTGCCAAAACATTTGCTGAAATTGGTTTTTCTGAATTACCAGATTTTTTTGTAATAATATTAATAACACCAGCAATAGCATCGCTTCCATATAATGTGGATTGGCTTCCTTTTAATATCTCTACCCTTTCAATTAAATTGATAGAAATATTTCTGATATCAAAATTATTTCCAATTCCACTTGGGTCGTACAAAGGCACACCATCAATTGTAATTAGAGTGTGTTGAGTACTTGCACCTCTTAAATAAATACTTTTATCTTTTCCTAAATTACTATTAGCACCACTAATAAAAACACCTGCTTGTTCGGTTAAGATTTGTGCTAAATCTTTTCCTCCATTTTGTTCAAGCTGTTGTTGTGTAATTACTGTAATTACTTTTCCTGTTGAAGATGTTTTAATAGGAAATTTAGTAGCTGTTACTACTACATCATCTAAAAGTTTTGCAGATGATGTGTCTTGTTGTGCAAGTGCATAAGTTGATGCACCAATTGCAATAAGCGTTAAAATTTTTTTGCTCATTGTTGTTTATTTTTTTAAGGTTAAACAATGAGCTTTCGAGAAAACCAAAGTAGAAATATAATTGACCCCCGAGAGTCTTTTACATTACTTGCCTTTCACCCGAAAGCCATGAATGAATTGTAATTGGCAGGTCTTCTGACTTAGCATTCACTTCACCTTCCCGTGTTAACAGTGGTTTATTTGAAGTTGCCTTTTAGGGCTGCTTTACAGCTACGGGGATAGTTTTCGATTTTAACGAAATTCCCTTTTAATTTTTTACTTGAAGTAAAAAAACCAATTGCTGCAAATGTAAAGGGAAGAATTGTTTGTGAACAAAAAATAAAGTAGAAGTAGTTTATTTTGTGGAGATACAGCTCTATGAGGCTTGTAGCCTCATAGCCTTACTATATTGCCTTGGGCAAATACACTAAAATTTGAAAATGCAATTTTTTTATTGGCAAAGCCAAGATAATAAAACTAGCGAAGCTAAAAGCTTCGTAGAGCTCGGGAAATAAATCTGCTCCTTTTTGTAAAATATATAGATGTTAACTATGCTTTTCGTGCCATTACTTTTTCAGCAGCAGCTACAATAAATGGGGTGTCTAAACCATACTTCACTAAAAGCTCATTAGGCTTACCACTTTCGCCAAAAGTATCTTTGGTTCCAATATATTCAATTGGTATAGGAAGGTGTTTTGCAGCCACTTGAGCAATGCTATCACCTAATCCTCCAATAATATTATGCTCTTCAACAGTAACAGCACACTTGGTTTTAGCTATACTTTTTAAAATCGCTTCTTCGTCTAATGGTTTTATGGTGTGTATATTAATTACCTCTACACTAAATCCTTTTTCTTCTAAAATCTTTCCTGCTTCAACAGCTTTCCAAACCATATGACCACAAGCAAAAATGCTTACATCTGCTCCTTCACTTAGTTGTTGAGCTTTTCCAATTACAAAATCACTACCATCTTCTTTGGTAAAATTGGGCCATTGGGGTCGGCCAAAACGCAAATAAACAGGACCTTCATAATCTGCAATAGTTTGTGTTGCAATTTTGGTTTGATTATAATCTGCAGGAACAATTACTGTCATTCCAGGCAACATTTTCATCATGCCAATATCTTCTAAAATTTGATGTGTAGCACCATCTTCGCCTAAAGTTAAACCAGCATGAGATGCACAAATTTTTACATTTTTATTGCTATAAGCAATACTTTGACGAATTTGATCATACACTCTTCCTGTACTAAAATTTGCAAAGGTTGTGGTGTAAGGAATTTTACCACCAATGGTTAAACCAGCAGCAATACCAATCATGTTTGCTTCAGCAATACCACATTGAATAAACCTTTCAGGATAAGTTTTAATAAAATTTCCAATTTTCATAGAGCCAGCAAGATCTGCAGTTAATACAAATATTTTTGAGTTCTTTTTTGCAGCTTCGAAAACTCCATCCCCAAAACCACCACGAGTTTCTTTTTCGTTCTGCATTACAATATCTGAACACTTCATGTATTAATGTTTAATGTTTAATGTTTAATGTTTAATTACAGAAAACAAAAAACCTATTTTTTAAATTTTATTTTTCTATTGCTAATAATTCTATTTCGAAAATTAATGTTGAGCCCCCTGGAATTTTTTCACCAGCTGCATTATCGCCATAAGCTAAATCGCTTGGTAAAAATATTCTCCATTTGCTGCCTACAGTCATCATTGGTACAGAAATTGTCCAGCCTCTTATTACTTGATTTAATCCAAAAGTCATGGGCTCTCCTCTATCAACAGAACTATCAAATACGGTTCCATCTATTAACATTCCATGATAATTACATTTCACTCTATCGGTTGCTTTTGGATGTTCTTTACTTTCACTTGATTTTAATACTTGATATTGCCAACCACCTGGCATACTTGTTATTCCTGGCTTTTTTGCATTTTCTGCTAAAAATTTTTGACCTGCTTTTTTTGTTGCAAAAGCTTTAAAACTGTTTATGGCTTGTACGTAGGCATTTACACATCTGCTAGCATCTGCTTCGCTAAGTTGTAAAGTTTTTTTCAAGAGAACATCACTGAGTCCTTTGTATAACACCAAAGCATCAATACCATCAAGATTTTGAGCTTTTAAATTTTGTCCAATATTAACTCCTAAAGCATAGCTAGCACTATCTCTTAAATTTTTGAACAAATTTTTTGACTTTGCATATTTTTTAGGTTGAGCAAAAACTAAACTCAGGCTTAAAATAGTTAATACAGTTAGACAAACTTTCTTCATACTTTAAATATTTTACTGACGCAAAGTAAAACAAGTAGATTTAAACTGCTCTTAAAATGATGGTAATTTTTTAAATGATTTAAACATTTAATATAATAAGCCAATGATTAAGCAACATAATACAATTATAGGTGCTGGAACTTTTGTTTTATGCAAAATCAAAAAAGTAATTACACTAATTATTAAAGATAACCACCCATAAAATTTATTTTCGAGTATTGACTCATAAAAAAAATCTTTCAATAAAAAAAATATGGAGCCGAACATGATGCCTACTACTGCTGCATTAATGCCCTCTAACGACCTATAGATAACTGCATAGCGTTTTAAATTATTCCAAACTGGAAAAAAGAATAAAACCAATAAAGCACTTGGCAAAAAAATTGAAATAGTGCCTAAAATACAACCCATTAATTGAGTAAATTTATTCCCTCCTTCTCTTAATAACATTCCTCCGGTATATGAGCCAATTGAAAAAACAGGACCTGGTATTGCTCTTACAATTCCATAACCAGTTAAGAAATCGCTTTTATTCATCTTTAAAACATCTCTTTTTTTTTCAATAACTTTTTTGCTTAATGGCCTTACAACATATTGTTCATACATCATAGGCATTAATACATCTCCTCCTCCAAATACCAAGCTACTAAAGCGATAATTATTCTCGAAAAGATTATATAATTTTTTATTGGGCCAATTATGCCTTGTTGCCATTTCACTGGTGTAGCCAGCAACAATAAAAACAAAAAAGAAAATGAGCAAATTGCCCCATTTGATTTTTTTATTTGTTATGTTCATTGATGGAATACGAATCCTGCTAAAATTTGTTGCAACACCAGCTAATATTATTGCTGCTGGAAAAATCCATGGTGTTTTAAACAAGAAAAAAGTGGCAATTGAAACAACCACCAAGATTGCTTTTGTTATGGTGTTTTTTATGCTAATACCCAATAAACGCCAAGCCGAATACATAATAAAACCAACAGCCATTGGTTGTACAAATTGAAAAATATGTAATGGCAAAGATTTATTTTGAAGGTAATGCATTAAAAAAGATAAAGCTCCCATTAATATACTTGCTGGTAGTATCCAAATGAGCAAGGTCAAAAAAGCAAGAGAAAGTCCCCCTCTTTTATATCCAATTAATGTAATTGTTTGTGTTGATGATGCACCTGGTAACATATTACAGAATGCATTAAACTCTAACAACTCTATCTCTGTAACATCTCTTCTTTTATTTACAAAGGTTTTCAGCATCATACCATAATGACCTTGTGGGCCTCCAAAAGCAGTTACACTAAATAGTAGCACTTGCTTTAGAAAGGGAATATGACGCAATAAAATCATTTTGTAAAAATAATTGCCCTAAAGTAATTCCTTTTATTGGAGATTTCATAGATAAAAAACTGCTGCTGTGTAAAAAAATTATTGAAACACAATAATAAATATGTTCAATGTGATACAATCTAAAACTTAACACATCGTTATTTAAAAACTAATTTCTACATTTGTTGCTATGATGGTAAAAAGTGATTTTAATATTAAAGAATTAAATATTACTGAGTCGTTAACTACACTTAGCTATACTTTTTCATTGATAGTATGGAACGATGAAGTAAATACTTTCGATTGGGTAATAGAAACTCTGGTAGAAGTATGTCGGCACTCACCAGAACAAGCAGAACAATGTGCTATGTTTATTCACTTTCAAGGAAAATATGCAGTAAAAAATGGAGATATTGAAACACTAAAGTCTATGTGTACTGCCATAACCGATAGAGGCATTAATGCTACTATTGAAGAAATTGTAAATAAATAATTTTACTAATACAGAATTCTTACTTTAATAGTGTGACGAATATGTTTAAGTAATTCAATTGCTTGAGCTGATATTTTTTTATCTACATCTAAAACAACATAACCAATTTCTTGGTTGGTTTTTAAATATTGGCCCAAAATATTGATTTTGTTTTTTGATAATGAACTATTTATTTTACTTAAAATACCAGGGATATTTTTGTGAATGTGTAGAATTCTATGAGCTCCATCAATAGGTGGTAAATTCAATTCTGGCAATGAATGTGAGCCAAAAGAAATTCCTTTCTCTAAATAATTAAATAATTTATTGCTTACATCTTCGCCAATATTATCTTGAGCTTCTTCGGTGCTTCCCCCAATATGTGGTGTTAATATAACATTCGATAAATTTTGTATTGGAGTTGTAAAAGCATCGCCACTGTTTTCTGGTTCAAACGGAAAAACATCTACTGCAGCACCTGATATTTTTTTAGTTTTTAACGCTTCGGCTAAATCATCCAAATCAACAACAGTTCCTCTAGCATAATTAATTAATAGACTACCTTTTTTGAAATATTTTAGTGTGTTTTTGTTGATTAGATTTTTTGTGCTTTCCATTTCAGGTAAATGCAAAGTCACAATATCAGCAACTTGTAAAACTTCTTTTAAACTATTTGCTGCAGCTGCATTACCTAAGGGTAATCTTTTTAACACATCATAAAAAACAACTTTCATTCCCATGTTTTCTGCTAAAACACTTACTTGGTAGCCAATATTTCCATACCCAATAATGCCTAAAGTTTTTCCTCTTAACTCAAAACTTCCTTTTGCTTCTTTTAACCAAATGCCATTATGAGTTGCTTTGTTTTTATCGGGTATTCTACGAATTAACATGATAGATAAACCAATAATTAATTCTGCCACGCTTCGAGTATTGCTGTATGGTGCATTAAAAACAGCAACCCCTTTTTCAGTGGCTGTATCTAAATCTACCTGATTAACCCCTATACAAAAACAACCAATGGCTTGTAGTTTAGTTGCAGATTGTAAAACTTTTTTGGTGACTTGTGTTTTTGATCGAATGCCTAAAAGGTGAACATTTTTAAGCTCTTTAATTAACTCTTCTTCACTTAATGCTCCATTGAGTTTTCGAACATTAACATAGCCCTGCTGTTTAAAATAACTAACAGCTTTATCACTGATGTTTTCTAAAAAAAGTATATTGATTTTATCTTTTGGATAACTGGTTGCCTTACTCATGTTTACGAAAATAAAGCGATTTTAAACAGCATGAAATTATTTTATCTTCTACTGATTAGTGAGGTTAATGGATAGCGAATATTTTCATACTCCATCATATCTACTTTAATACTTCCAACAACAATTGGGCTTTCAATTCTTAAAGGAATATGGTTAGCATCGTCACTTACCCAAACTGTCATGCCTTCTCCTCCTTCAAAAATGGTTCCTTTAACTAATAAGGGTTTAAACTTGATTGCATGGAATTTTCCAAAACGAGTTTTGATTTTTTCTTTACCCATGTATTTGATATAAAGCTGATGCACTTCGTTATCTAAAAACATATTGAAAGGAATTTTATTTTCTGGTTTGTAAGAATTATAATCAATGTTTCTTGCATAATAAATAGAACTTAACACATCTTGTATACAATTGGGTACTTTAAAAACTCCTTTATCTGTAATTGCAGTATTTGTTTTTTGATTAAAGCTTACATTTTCATAAATCTTAAATCCTCCTTCATTTACATTTCTAATAAATTTATAGGGCTGAAGTGTTGCAGTATCAAAATAACTTTCATATTGATCTCTTACTTTAAAAATCCAATCGTAACTAGTGTTGCTAGTACCACTTCCTGTTACATGATAAACAGGTTTGTTATTTAAGGTTTCTATACTAGTAGTAAAACTTGCTGTACCTGCATTAACATATAAGCCAATTACAGAATAGAAAATATCATAATCGATTCTTTCTCCATCTAAAAATGCATTATTTCTTAGTCCACAAAAACTGTCTCCTGCTCTAAGTGGAGCAACAAAAATTAAAGCCCAAATAAATATTGATGCTAGCTTTTTCATTAAATGTTTTTTTACTAAATTTATCTTTTAAACAATTTCACTCCTAAGATAAACAAACTTCCTGCCAAAGCAGGAAACGCTCTGTTAATAAACCATATTGCAGTTGAAGTAAAAACTATTCCTGCTGTATTTGTGCTTACTAATCCTAACATTAAAATACTTACTTGACCTCTTAATCCTAGTTCTGTTAATGCAATAGTTGGCACTATGGCTAAAATTAAAAATATAATACAAACCATTAGTATTAATAACAGCAAATTGGCTTCTACTTGAAATACATGTAATAAAATTAAATATTGAAATAAAAAAACCGTATATCGAACAAAGGAATACAGTAAAATTTTTGTTAATTCTGGTGCGGTAAAATCTTCAACTTTTTGAATTAAGAAAGCATATTTTTTAACAAAGCTTATTTTTTCTACAGCTTTTGTAACCCACGATAAACTATAATAAATCAATAAAAGTAAAATGGTAAAGGTTACTAAAACAAACATTAATCCACTATACCAAAATGCATTTAATCCGCCATCACCCATAGCTTTTTGTTCAAAAAGTAATCGAGCAAAAAATAATGAAATGGCTCCCATTACAAAAGTGATGATTACCTGACTCATGCTACCCACCATAGTAAGTGAAATTGCTCTTAACCTATTGCCTTCATTTAAAAACAATACCCTGCCTACATATTCACCTAAATTATTTATAGTGTTTAGTGCAAAAGCTTGGCCACTAAATACTGCCCTAAATGCTTTGGCAAATTTTATTTTTTGAATACCTTTAATGAGTATTTGCCATTTACGAGTTTCTAAACCCCAATTCACAAACATTAATAAAAATACCAGGCCACACAACAACCATTGCTGCATGGTAAAATGGTGTTGAATATTATACCATGTTTTTTCAAAGTCTTTTTGGTTGATGATTTGATAATAAATAGAAATTGAAAACCACACAAACAAAACAGGACCTAAAACATAGTTGATGAAAAGTTTAAATTTTTTATTCAAGATTAAATGTGTTTTGTTTAAGACGATAATCAAAAATAATGTGAATACACATTAAATGTTACTTTAGCTGCTGATGAAAAAAGCCAATATTATTTTAGGAGTTGATCCAGGTACACAATTTATGGGTTTTGCATTATTGCAAGCCACTAACAATAAATCACAAGTATTATTAATGGATGTTTTAAAATTATCACATCATAAAGATATTTATCATCGATTAGAAAAAATTCACATCAAAATAACAGAGTTGATACAACTATATCAACCCAACTCGTTTGCTATTGAAGCTCCTTTTTTTGGCAAAAATGTACAAAGTATGTTAAAGCTAGGAAGAGCTCAGGGTGTTGCTATAGCTGCAGCTATGCAAGGGGGATTAACTGTTGCCGAATATTCGCCTAAAAAAGTTAAACAATCTATTACTGGTAATGGCAATGCAGATAAGGAACAGGTTTGGAAAATGTTACAACGTGTTTTAAACATTGAGGAAAAGCCACAATATTTTGATGCTACAGATGCTTTAGCTGTTGCTTTGTGCCATTATTATCAATCGACATCTGTACTAGCAACACAAGGAAAAGGTTTTAAAAATTGGGGCGATTTTATTGCTAAGAATCCTTCAAAATTAAAATAAAATATTTGAGTAATACCATTCATAAAACCAATGGCATTGTTTTACGATGTATAAAATATGGAGATACAAGCATTATTGCTTCTATTTATACAGAACTTTTTGGACTACAGAGTTATATTATAAAAGGAGTTAGAAAAACTACTAAAAAAGGATTTTCGAATGCCAATTATTTTTTACCTGGTGCTTTACTCGATATGCAGGTTTACCATAATGAACAAAAGCAATTACAGTTTATTAAAGAATATCGGTGGTTGTATTTATATCAAAATATTTTTTTTGATGTAGTTAAGCATGCTGTTGCTATGTTTGCAGTTGAACTCATTCAACACAGTATTAAACAACCAGAAGGCAATAGCGATTTATTTTATTTTATTGAAGATAGTTTTAAGCAATTAGATGAAGCATCGCAAACAGTTACAGCAAATTTTCCCTTATATTTTTCGTTAAAAATGGGTGATGCTTTAGGTTTTGGAATTCAAAAAAATTACGCTGACAATAATTCTATTCTTGATTTACAAGAAGGTTTTTTTACTAGTAGTTTGCCACATCACCAATACTTTATTGAAAGACCTTTAGCTTTAATTACAGCACAAATATTAGCATGTGAAAACATAGATGAACTACAAAATTTACAATTGAATAAAAAAACTAGGCGACAGTTAATTGATTATTTCAATCAATATTTTGCATTACACATTTCAAATTTTATTGAACTTAAAACTGTTGAAGTTTTAAAAGAAGTACTAGAGTAGTTACACTTTTAAAAAGGCTAAGAGGTTTTGGTAATTATCTTTTAGTTCGTTATTATAATGTTCTTCGCCTAAGAAATATCTTATACCATATTCAAAACGCTGAAACGTAGCAACAATGTCGCTAATTTCTTTTTTGTTTATTTTAATTGTAACTAAAACAAGTTCTGTATGGGTTTCAATAAAAGTATTAAGTTGCGTTATATAAGCATCATTAGTTTCAACAAGTCTGTTAATTTCTCCAAATGAATAATTTCTTCTTTCTACTTCTAAAACAATTATACCACCAGGCTCATCATTACCTAAATATTTATTCGCGGCTTCCAGAACATCAGAAACAGATAAACAATTAACAATATTAAATTCAGCATTTACAATGGGCAATAGCGATAATTGATGTGTAGTGATGGTTTTTATTAAATTTAGCAAATGCTCATCGGTTGTGGCATATTGCATAATTAATAAGTCTTGTAAACTAGCTAATGCATCGGTTCCCTCAACATCTAAAATATCGTGTTTGCTTACCAAGCCAACGTATTTATCGTCTGATTTTACCGGTAAGTGTAATACATCATAATCCTCCATAAGCTGAAGTGCAAATGAAGCTTTATCTAACAATCTTAATGCTGGATAAGTGGTTTGAATAATTTGTGAGGTTGTCATAAACAAATCTTCTTACTTATAAAGACGATAAAAAAAGAAAAAAGTTGCTTAAGCTGCTTTAAATTTTTTTAAGAAGCCGCTTAATATTTGATTAAACTCATGTGGAACTTCCATCATAGGGGCATGACCACATTTATCAATAAAGTGTAATTCGCTATTAGAAATCAGTTTATTAAACTCTTGTGCTACAAAAGGAGGTGTAATAATATCGTTGTTGCCCCATATTAATAATGTAGGTATTTTAATTTTATTAAGTTCTTCTCCTAAATTATTTCTAATGGCACTTTTTGCAAGAGCTAATATTTTTATTACTTTAATTCTGTTGTTAGTAATTTCAAATACTTCATTTACCAATTCTTCGGTTGCCATTGCAGGATCGTAAAAGGTTACTTCTGTTTTTTTACGAATGTATTCCTTGTCTCCTCTTCTAGGATAACTATCTCCCATACCATTTTCAAATAAACCAGAACTTCCTGTAAGTGTTAGGGTTTTAATTTTTTCGGGATGCTTTAAAACGTGCACCAATGCAACATGGCCTCCTAAAGAATTTCCTAATAAATGAATTTCACTTAAGTCTTTTGTTTCAATAAATTTATGTACAAATTTTTCAAGGCCTCCAACAGTGGTATGAAAAATATCAAGTGTAAACAAAGGCAATATGGGTACTATAACTCGATATTCTTTTCTAAAGTGTTCAACAAGGTCTTTAAAATTACTTAATGCACCAAATAGTCCATGAAGCAACAATAGTGTTTCACCTTCACCTTCTTCTATGTATGTAAATTTATCTAGTTTTTTTAGCTGATATTCCATAATGCTTCTATACTCCTTAATTACAAATAAAAGTAATTTTTAATAAATTAAATTTTTATTCAACTAAACACGAAATATTCTGTGCTAATATAAAACTTAAGTTTTGTTATTTTTCATTAATATGAAATAATTTCATAAACACTTACTTAAATTTTAAACATTATTACTAATTTTAAAAAAGCCTTCAAGCTCATGTAACGACTCTTTAACAAATGGCAATATAGTACCAAAAAAAGCCAAAACCTTTGGGGCTATTGGTTGAATAATATCATATGTTTTTGAATTACTTAGTGTTTCGGGTTTTAATAAACTCATTTTTTCTAAAAAAAATAAAAATCCACTTAACACAATGGCATATAAAGCAACAAATATTACTATGCCACATAGTTTATTAAACCACCCTAGTAAAGCCACCTGAAAAATATTTTCTACGATACTTGAACTAATTTTTGTAACAAAAATTATTGCAACTACAATTATTATAAATGAAATGAATGGCAGCCAATAAGTAGGAATATTGGTGCTTTTTTGTAACCATGTTGCTACAAAAGCAGAAAACTTAAATGCAATAACAAAACCTATTACTATTGCCAAAAAAGAAAAAATAGTAGAAACCATTCCTTTGCTATAGCCTTTGAAAATTGCTATCAACATTACACAAACAACAATTGTATCAAGAAACATAAAATTATTTAGCTAACATTTCTTTAACCAACACAGAAATAATTTTTCCATCGGCTTTTCCTGCTAATTGCTTTGTTGCAACACCCATTACTTTACCCATATCGGCAGGAGAGCTTGCACCCACTTCGGTTATTATCTTTTCCAAAGCAACTCTAATTTCTGATTCAGACATTTGCTTCGGTAAATATTTTTCAATTATTGCAATTTCTTCTTGCTCTGTTTTTGCTAAATCTACTCTGTTTTGTTGAGTATAAATTTCTAAACTATCGCGGCGTTGTTTAACCAATTTTTGTAATAGTTTAAGTTCTCCTTCTTCAGAAATATTGCCATTGGCACCCGGTTCGGTTTTTGCCTTAATAATTTCTGCTTTAATTGCCCGTAAACCTCTTAAAGCTGCATCATCTTTAGCCTTCATTGCAGTTGGTAAATCGGTCATAATAATTTGTTCTAAACTCATATTTCAATTTTTTATAGTTTGTTTTCTTTTTCTTGTTGTTCTCTAAACTTTTTTAAAAATCCTTTTGCAAAATTTTTCAAATCGGCAACTAATTCTTTATTATGTGTAGCCTTTTCAAAAGAGTCTGCCATTCCCATCATGGTTTGATAATAAAAATCAGCCATTTCATCTACCATCATCTCTTTTGTCCAAAGATCAATTCGTAATGCAGATTTATCTGCTGCATCCCAAAAAGCCAACATCATCGCTTTTGCTTTTTGGTTCATTTCTGCTGAACTATCAGCTGCATTCCAATTAATTTGTTGGGGAACTTTATCTTTATCTAACAGCACATTAATGTTAATTGTTGAATTATGCATCTACTAATATTATTAATTTGCAGCAAAGGTAGAATTTTGGAGCAATTATTGCTTAAGATGAGCTATATCGTTTATAAATAATAATTCTGATATGCTTTGTAACAATCTGTTATTTTTACCAACCTTATTTATTTAATATTTTGATGAAGCTGTTATTGTTCGGATGTAGTTTTTTATTTTATTCTTGTGCCTTTGCTCAAATTGATACCCCAACACCTAAAGATTCTTCGGTAATTGTTAGTAATATTATTATTTCTGGCAATAAAAAAACCAAGGAGGGTATTATTTTAAGAGAATTATTATTTAAGAGGGGTGATACCCTTGCTACAGGCTCATTGAATGAAAAATTACAACAAAGCAGGTCCTTTGTTTTTAATACTACTCTTTTTGTTGACGTGGAAGTAAGTGCAACAAAAGCAGACAGTAATAAAATTATTGTACTTATTTTAGTTAAAGAAAGATGGTATATTTTTCCTTTGCCTTATTTTAAATTAGTAGATAGAAATTTTAACGAGTGGTGGGTAAATCAAAATAGAGATTTAAGTAGGGTGAATTATGGTATTAAATTTTTTCATAACAACCTTTCTGGCAGAAATGATAAATTAAATATTTGGTTAATTTCTGGATATAATAGACAAGTTTCTTTAAGATATGAAAACCCTTTCTCAAACAAAAAATTAACCAATGGTTTTGCTATAGGATTTATACAATCGAAACAAAAAGAAATTAATTTTCGTACCAGCAATTTAAATAAACAAGAGTTTTATAAATTAGAAAATGATTTTGCCAAATCTTTTACAAGGGTTGAGTTTGCATTTACTATTAGGCCAGATCAAAGATTGAGACAAGTTTTCAGAATTGGTTATACCGCAGAATCTGTTCATGATTCTATTGTTATTAAAAATCCTAATTACTACGGCAATGGAGTTAATAAATTAAATTATTTCGATTTTGCTTATCTCTTTCAATACACCTTTACAGATTATAATGTTTATCCTACAAAAGGTTTTATTGGTGGTATTGGAATTTATCATAGAGGCATCAGTAAAGAAAACGGCTACTCTCAAATATCTGCATCGGCTAATTGGATAAAACCCATTTCGAAAAAAACTTTTTTTAGTACAAGACTTTCGGGAACAATTAAATTCCCATATTCATCGCCATACATCAATCAAAATTTATTTGGTTATGGAGATTTTCAAGTGAGAGGTTTAGAAAATTATGTAGTAGATGGCATGGTGGGTATTATGAGTAGAAATTCTTTAATCACAAAGCTATTCAACTATAATCTTAAACTACCTATAAAAAGTAAAATTTACAATGTAATTCCATTTAAATTTTATGGTAAATTTTTCTCTGATTTTGGTTATAGTTATAATCCATTTACTGGTAATGACCTCTTAAGCAATAAGTTATTGCACACTTTTGGTTTTGGAATAGATGTGGTATCGATTTACGATTTTGTATTTAAATTCGAATTTAGTTTCAACCAATTAGGCAATCAAAATTTTGTATTTGGCAATAGTAACTAATTCAATTTTTTTCTAAAAATTCTCTGTCGGTTTTACTCAAACTATCATATCCTTTTTGATTTATTTTATCGAGTATAGCATCTATTTTTAATTGATTTTCATCAACAAGGTTTTTATCAGATTTTATAGCCTGTAATTTATTTTTTGGGGTTGGATTAAAAATATTTTGAACTCCATTAATCACCTTATACATCCAATTTCCCCAATCATTACCTCTTTGTAATTGTTGAATAAAAATAAAGCCAACCAGTACTGCAGTAATATGTGAAGCTACAACCGCCCAATTGCTATAAGCGACATAAGAAATATCAATAAGCAGGTAAATCCCTGTTAATATCCATAATGAAAAACCTGAACCTATTTGTTGAAATATTTTATAGTTAGGTGATAAAGTTGTTGTTGCTACTGCAACAGCTATGATTGCTGCATTGCTTCCTTCAAATAAAAAACTTGATGATGTTTGTGTAAAATGTGAAGCGAAAACAAAAATTAATCCTGCAAAAAAACCTCCATAAATATAAACTGGAATTAATTTTTTATTGCCAACTAGGTCTTGTAAAATATAGCCAAAAGCCCATAGCCAAAGCATATTAGAAATAAAACCTAAAATACTCACATTGGTAAACGCATAAACAACAATGCTCCATGGTTTAGTAAATAGTTTATTAAATTCTGGAGATAAAGAAAACCAATACTGTACTCTATCGTTAAAAAACACATTGGCATCTTGTCGATATTCTAAATCAAAAACTAGTTTTAAAAAAATAAGAATTAAAAAAATAATGGTATTAACTGTAAATAGAAAAACCAATGCATTATTGTTTTGGCCCAGTGTTGGTTTTTTATCGAAATAATCTCTTTGTTCCATGCTACTTAATAAAATTTTGTTTTGTTGCTCTTGTTCCAAAAATAAACTAATGCAATGCCCACTACTGCACCTCCTAAATGAGCAATATGTGCAACATCGTCGCCTGCAGAATTTTGAATTGCCATGTATAATTCAATGCCTGCATAAAGTATAACAAGATATTTTGCTTTAATGGGTACTAAAAAATAAATATATATCAATGTATTAGGAAATAAATAACCAAATGCAGCCAAGCACCCAAATACAGCACCACTAGCTCCATAAGTGGGTTCATTTAATTTAAAATTAGGATTGTTTATGTATTGTTCTTGTGCAACTTTTGGCAGATCGTGTAATGCTTGTGCAATGGGTTGTAAATCGTTGTATAAAAAAAGCAAATGTGCTAAGGCTGCACCAAAGCCACAAGCAAAATAAAATATGAGAAATCTTTTCATTCCCCATAAATTTTCTAGTATAGCACCAAACATCCACAGGGCAAGCATGTTAAATAAAATATGGCCAAAATCTCCATGCATAAACATGTGTGTTACCAATTGCCATGGCTTAAACCAAGAACTTTGCCATGTATGCAACGCAAACCATTTGTTCATATCAAAAAACTGAACGCCAATTGTATTTTGAGCTAAGAAAACAAGACCATTAATTATTAAAATATTTTTAATTGCTACTGGTAAAATCTCAAATCTGGATGGTCTAAATTCTGTCATAATAATTGTTAATTGTTGGTGGTTAATTGTTAATGGTTGTAGTGTAAAAATGAAAAATCGATTCTTTTAACTAACCATTAATAATTAACCATTAACCATTGTCTTTAGTTTTAATTGTACTACATTTTCTATATGATGAGTATGAGGAAACATATCAACAGGTTGAACTTTTGTAACCTCATATTTTTCGTCTAACAAAGCTAAATCTCTTGCTTGTGTTGCAGGATTACAGCTTACATAAACAATAACAGGTGCTTCCATATCTAATAATTTTTTTATTAGTTTTTTATGCATTCCTATACGTGGAGGATCTGTAATAATTACATCTGGTCTGCCATGTTGAATAAAAAAATCATCAGTACAAATATCAATTACATCTCCAACAAAAAAATCGGCATTGGTAATATTGTTTAATAAAGCATTTTCTTTTGCATCATCAACTGCTTCTTTTATTAATTCAACACCTATAATTTTTTTAGCTTTATTACTTACAAAAATACCAATACTTCCTGTTCCTCCATATAAATCATATACAGTTTGTCTTCCATTAAGTTCTGCAAAATCTCTTGTAATACTGTAAAGCTTTTCGGCTTGTTTGGTATTGGTTTGAAAAAAAGATTTAGGACTAATTTTAAATTGATAGTTTTCTAATTGTTCAATAATATATCCTTTGCCTTTGTATACAATTGGATTTTGGTCGAAAATACTATCATTAAATTTTAAGTTGACAGTGTATAGCAATGTAGTGATTTCTGGAAAAGATGAAACCATAAATTGCATGAGTTGTTCAATTTTTTCTGGGTTGTTTTCTCCAACAATAACATTCACCATTAACTCGCCAGTTGTTGCTAAACGTACCATCATGTTACGCATAAAGCCCACATGATTTCTAATATCATAAAATCCAAAATCTTTTTCTTTTAAAAATTGGGCAACTGCATTTCTTATTTTGTTAGTTGGCTCTGCTTGTAAATGACAAGTTTCTATTTCAACAACTTTATCAAAAAAACCTCTTGCATGAAAACCGGCTGCACCAATTATACTTTCTGAATTTTCTCTATCGATATTTTTCATTTCCTCATAAGGAATAAATTTCTTTGTTGAGAAAGTATATTCTAACTTATTTCTATATTGTTGTGTTAAGGTTGCACCTTTAATAGGTAAAATTTCTGGCAATTGTACCTTGGCTATTCTTTGTAAATTATCTATTACTTGTTGATGCTTATATTGTAGTTGTTTTTCATAAGGCAGCATTTGCCAAATACATCCTCCACAAACACCAAAATGATTACAAAATGGTTCAACCCTATCTTTAGAGTAAGACTTAAAAGCAATTGGAAATCCTTCGGCCCAATCTTTTTTATTCTTAGCCAATTTTATATCAACCACATCTCCAGGAACTGTTTTTTCAACAAAAATTACTTTACCATTTATTCTAGCAATACTCTTTCCTTCGGCAGCATAATCTTCAATTAAAACATCTTGTAAAACAATAGCAAGTTTCTTTTTTTTCACAGTGCAAATGTAATACTGTAAAACTTGAATTTTGTTTTGAGTAGATGAATAAACTAATTTACTTTAAGCATTGCTATTACTTGTTGTACTGTTTGGTTTTGCAATCTGGCATAATAAACACCTTGTGGTAAAACACCACTATCGAAAGTAGCTGTATATGCTCCTGCTGCTGCATAGTTTTGATCTACCACATGTTTTAAAACCCTGCCTAAAGGATCAATAATTTGTACTAAAGTATAACCACCATCTGTATAAAAAGAAATGGTTGTTTTTTGTGTGAAAGGATTTGGATAATTGCTGATTAAATTATTACCTGAATTATTAGGATTTGATGGTTTGCAAGCTGTTGAATTAATAACAGGTAATGTTTGAAAGTTTTTTAATAAAACTGTTTGTAAGGCTGTATTATCGATACACAACCATTTTTCTAAAACACTTGCATATACGCTTCTAAAATCGTATTGATAAGGAATATTGTCATTCACATTTACTGCTGTTCCAATGGTTGGTGTTTGTCCTATTATTCCTGGTAAAACTTTTTTTCCAAATAAAAACATGGGTGCTGCAGAACCATGATCTGTACCTGTACTTCCATTGCTTTTAATTCTTCTTCCAAATTCTGAGAAAGTCATACCAAGCACTCTATCATCAACGCTTAAAAATTTCAAATCATCCTGAAAAGCTTTAACAGCATCGCTTACACGTTGTAACAAAGTAGCATGAGTACCAATTGTTGTATCTGTTGAAACTACTTGAGCAGCATGAGTATCAAACCCACCCATACTTACCATGTATACTCTTGTTTTTAATCCTCCTTTAATTAATCGTGCAACAATTTTTAGCTGATCTGCTAAAGAATTATTTGATGGATATGTTGATTGAGTGGTAACTTTTGCTGCTGCACTTTTAACTACTTGTGCATATTGTTGTGTTTGTTGAGAGATGGTTCTGATATAAGTTAATTCTTTACCTGCAGGTGTGTTGGGTGCTGGATCTTGAACTCCATTAACTAAATTATAAAACGTAGATGGATTACTAATACTCATTCCCATACTTACAGATGGGCCCTGAAGTGTAAATGATGTTACAGAACCAATTTGAATAGCCAAAGGATCCGTCATGGTTGAATTTGGATAGCCATTTGGAAAATTAGGATATTCATAATTTAAATACCTTCCCATCCATCCGCTTTGTAAAAATTGATTAGAATCACTAGCACTCATCCAAATATCAGAAGCTCTAAAATGAGAAAAGTTGGGAGTTGGATAACCTACAGATTGAATGATTGAAACTTTGCCTTCATTAAACATAGATTGTACACCAGTCATTGCTGGATGCAAACCAATTTTATTTGTTCCAGATAAATTAAGTACTTTATTTTCTGGTATGGCAATATTATTTCGTGCATTAAAATAATTGCTATAGAATTCTAAAGGCACTACTGTATTTAATCCATCGTTACCACCATTTAATTGTATTAATACTAAAACATTATCTGTTTGGGTAGTAGGTAACATTAATGCTTTGTATAATGGAGATTGATCGGTTAATGCATTTAATGAAAAACCATTAAATAATCCTGGAAGTATAACACTTGCAGGCAGGGATTGTCTTAAAAAATCTCTTCTTTTCATTTGTACTTTTTTAAGCTAATTGGTATTCCGATAAATTCATAAAATATTTAACCAAATCCCTAACTCGTGTTTTGGCTAAATTGGCATTTGCAGTATTGCTTGGGTTAGTAATAAATTCTACCCAAACATTTGTCCAATAATAATCTTGTGATTGACCAGCTAATAAAATATCTTTTTTAATTTGATTTTTACTTGCCGTAGTTAAATCCATTCTAAATAAATATTT
>JANLVQ010000041.1:0-1505 GCA_031364085.1 Chitinophagaceae bacterium | reverse complement strand
TTAATTATTTCAATTTCTTGGGTGTGAAATAAAGATTATAGAAGAAGAAAAGTATCGGCACGAAAGAAAAATAAAACACGATTTTAGAAGAATACCACAAATCTATACCGCGACACCGTTATGAATAATTGTGAAAATTATATTCTGTTAAGACATGTTGTTGTTACTTTTTTATTTATAACTATCCATAAAGTGTCGAAAATTATAATCATTATCCAATTTCCCATGGAACTTTCTCCAAAATTTACTTTATGCCTTCATGCCGCCAACCATCCGTTGTTACTCATCAAATTTTTAAAACTCTAAATCATCTTCTTAATTTTGGTTGAGGGGGAAGAGCATTATGTAACACTACTTGCAAAAACTTTAAAAAGGGAGTTAGGTAAAGATGCAAGATTGGAATATAGAATTATGGTTGATAGTGGTAATGGAAGAAGTGGGAGTGTTGATGTACCTGCAACTTCAGTAAAAACTATTTCTAATAATGAAATGTCATTTCCATTAGTAATCGATAGTCCAGTTAAAAATCCTTTTGTAATTCCTGGTATCAAAAAAATGCAAATTGATCCACAACTAAAAGCTAATTATACTTTTGATAACTATGTAGAAGGTGAATGTAATCGAGTTGCAAGAAGAGCTGGAAAAACAGTTGCAGAAAAACCAGGATCAAGTTCTTTTAACCCACTAGTATTATATGGAGGTACTGGTATGGGCAAAACTCATTTAGTACAAGCCATAGGGAATGAAGTAAAAAGAATTCACTCTAATAAAGTAGTGTTATATGTAAGCAGTGAAAAATTCATCAACCAATTTCAAGATCACAGCAGAAACAATGCCATCAACGATTTCATACATTTTTATCAATTAATAGATGTGTTAATTATAGATGATGTACAATATTTTGCAAAAGCAGAAAAAAGCCAAGATGCATTTTTTGCAATTTTCAATCATCTACACCAAAGTGGTAAACAATTAATTTTAACATCAGATAAGCCACCAAAGGATTTAGATGGCATGCAAGAAAGATTGTTAAGCAGATTTCGTTGGGGTTTAAGCACAGATTTGCAATTACCAGACTATGAAACAAGAGTAGAGATTTTAGAGAAGATGATGAAAGATGATGGTTTGGAATTAAGTGCAGAAGTTGTTAAATACGTTGCATATAATATTAATACAAGTATTAGAGAGTTAAAAGGTGCATTAATTTCTTTATTAGCACAATCATCTCTGAATAAAAAAGAAATTGATGTTGAACTTACAAAAAAAGTGTTGAGGAATTTTGTAAGAACTAGCAGTAAAGAAATTACGATAGATTCTATACAAAAAATTGTTTGTGAATTTTTTAGTGTACCATACGAAAAACTATTACACAAAACACGTAAAAGAGAAATTGTTCAAGCTCGTCAAATAACCATGTTTTTAGCAAAAGGCTTTACTAAAAATTCTTTAAAAACAATTGGTGAACATTTTGGAGGAAGAGACCATACAACAGTAATTCACTCTTG
>JANLVQ010000040.1:0-11122 GCA_031364085.1 Chitinophagaceae bacterium | reverse complement strand
GTTTTTACTGAAGTTGCAGGTACATCAACACTCCCACTTCTTCCATTACCACTATCAACCATAATTCTATATTCCAATCTTGCATCTTTACCTAACTCCCTTTTTAAAGTTTTTGCAAGTAGTGTTACATAATGCTCTTCGAGATATTCATAAAAGAACTGACTTGGCACTTGAATCATTAAAACATTACCCTTTAACTCAACGGGAGTAATAGGTTCGAACCATGTTTTAAAATGTTGCCATTCTACTATATCCTTAATAATGTTCAGACAATTGAGCCATACTGATTCCGAAGTTTTGTTAGTCATTACACTGTTCAATTTTTAAGAAATTAGCAAATTCAAGTTTTGGTTTTATCGACTAAAAAAAATTTTCTTTTCAACAATGTGGACAAACTTTAGTCGAAGTGCGAATATGGTAGTTTTATGTTGAAAAATAAAGTTTTTTAATTTGTTTTTTTGGTTAAATTTACAGTATGGGCTTTTGACATTTTTTTTCGCCTTTTTTGGTTAAAAATAAAGTCTAATCTTCCTAAATACATCCCAGCCCAACCTACTTGATTTACGATTACTTCACTGTTGGTTTTATTGCTGTATTTTCTTGGTTGATTAAATAATTTATGCGTATGCCCGCCTATAATTAAATCTATATCAAAACTTTGTTTAGCAAGGGTTTCATCACTTACAGTTGCATCTTGATATCGATCACCTAAATGTGATAAACAAACTACCAAATCACAACCTTCTTTTCTTAAATAAGACGCAGTTTCATTTGCTTTGCTTATGGGTTCTTGGTAAATTGTAGCACCACATAAGTTCTCTGTTACTAGTCCTTGTAATTCTATTCCAAGGCCCAAAACCCCAATCCTTAGATTACCCTTTTCAAATATTTTGAAAGGTACTGTTTTTTTATTCATTGCAGTATTAGAAAAATCATAATTACAATTAATAATTGGAAAGTTTGCATGGCTTAATTGTTGAGCTAAATTTTGAATACCCCCATCAAAATCATGGTTGCCTATTGTACCAGCATCATAACCAAGCATTGACATGGCTTTAATTTCTGGTTCACCCTTAAAAACATTAAAATATGGTGTTCCTTGAAACATATCTCCAGCATCAAATAATAAAACATTTTCTTCTTGATTTCTAATTTGATTAATTACTGAAGCTCTGGCAGCAATTCCTCCTAAACCTTCATTTGGACTTCCATCCATTGGAAAAGGTTCTAATCTGCTATGCACATCATTTGTATGTAAAATGGTTAGTTTATTATTATCATATTTAATTTCTTTTGCACTAATTATGTTTGGTAGTGCAATAGTTGCTGACGCTAATAAACTATTTTTAATAAATTTTCTTCTACTGTTTTGCATCAATTATTCTTTTTTCGATTTTAGCATCAATAGTTTTACCATCTTTTGTTAGTAACCTTATGTAATCAATTAAGGCATCTCTTAATAAATAATTAATATTTTCTTTAGGTATTTTTTTTAGCATAGTTGTATTATCACCTCCATTGATAACATAATCACTATTTGCAATAATGTATACCGAGTCAGCTACTATTTGCTTTCCCTCAATTTCTGCACTCACTAATTTCCTTTCATTCATAGTGTATTGTACTCCTTTTGAAACTGGCCATCCCCCTTTTTCACATGCATGATGTATAAAATTTGTTAAAACACTTCCTTTTACTTCTTGCAAGATGACTAGATTATCAAATGGCATAATATTAAAAATATCATCAACAGTAATTTCACCTTTTGGTAGGTTTGATCTTATACCTCCAGAATTGATAAATGCAGCAGTAATTTTTTTATTAAACTTTTGTTCAGCCATAGTTTTCATTGCATCTGCCATAAAATTGCCCAAGGAACTTTCTATTTTTTTTGAATATAATCCATAAGTAGAAAATCCAATCACTTCTTTTAAACTACTACTCAATTGTTGTTTGTAAGGCATTAATAACTTAATGCTATTACTATCTTGAATAATATTTTTTGTAATAGAATAATTTGAATAAACTATTTGAGGGGGTTTAGTTGTGCAACTATAAAGTAAGAATGAACAAAATAAAAATAATGAAATGGGCTGCTTAAAATTTAAATTCATAGATCACAAATGATATTGAAAGTTAAGATGATTTAGAATAAAAAAATTTTTTTAGAGATATTTTTTTTTGAAACTACATTTGAGCAAAAATTAAATACAATGAGTTTTGAGATTACAGGGAAATTAGTAGCAAAATTTGATACAATTAATAGAACAGAAACTTTTAAAACAAGGGAATTTGTAATAGAAAAATCTGATGACATTGGCGGCAGAATTATTACAAATTATGTAAAATTTCAATCGGTACAAGATAAAACCAGTTTGCCAGATAAATTTAATATTGGTGATGAAATTAAAGTTTCGTTTAATATTAAAGGTTCAAAGTGGACTAAAGATGGCAAAGAAAATTATATTACCAATTTAGATGCATGGAGAATCGAAACTGTAAAACTTTCTCAAAGCAGCGAAACTGCCACAGCTACTACATTCGATGCACCAGCACCAGAAGATATTGTTGACGATTTACCATTTTAAGTTTAAATGAATAGTAATTTAGATTTATTCAATAAAATTTGTTATCAAACTAGTGCGTATACGAGTAAAAAGTATAGTACAAGTTTTTATAGCTCAATATTACTATTGCATAAAAGTTTACATCAACACATTTATAATATTTATGGTTTTGTAAGATTTGCAGATGAGATTGTTGATACTTTTCACGATTACGATAAAGACTTTTTGTTTAATGATTTTAAACAGCAAACAAATTATGCTTTAGCAAATGGTATCAGCCTAAATCCCATACTACAATCATTTCAGCAAACTGTAAATAAATTTAAAATTGATAAAAACTTAATTGAATCTTTTTTGTATAGTATGGAGTTAGACTTAACTAAAGATACTTATACAGATAAAGAATACCATTTATACATTTATGGAAGTGCTGAAGTTGTTGGTTTAATGTGTTTGAAAATATTTTGTAATGGGAATGAAGCATTGTATAAAAACTTAATTGAACCAGCAAGAAAACTTGGTGCTGCTTTTCAGAAAATTAATTTTTTACGAGATATTAAAGCCGATACAGAAGCTTTAGGTAGAATGTATTTCCCTAATTGTAACTTTAATGACTTTAGTGAAGACGATAAAAAAATAATTGAAAAAGATATAGAAAAAGATTTTGCAGAAGCATTAATTGGTATTAAACAATTGAATAAAAAATCTCAGTTTGGTGTTTATGTAGCTTACATGTATTACTATAATTTGTTTAAGAAAATTAAGAAATTAAATGCAAAAACCATTTTAAATTCTAGAGTAAGAAATTCTAATTTCAAAAAAATAATTATTATAGTTCATTCCTTTCTAAAATATAAAATGAATAAACTATAACTCGAAATTTCAATCTTTGAAAAAAACAAAAGCAATTATTATTGGTTCAGGGGTTGGTGGATTAGCTACAGCTATTCGATTAGCAACTGATGGATTTGATGTTATTGTTTATGAAAAAAATAGTTACCCTGGAGGTAAACTTTCTGCTTTTGTAAAAAATGGTTATTTATTCGATGCTGGTCCAAGCCTTTTTACCTGTCCCAATTTAATTGAAGAAATATTTAATTATGCTAATGAACCCATAGCAGATTATTTTTCTTATAAAAAAGTACAAACCACTTGCAATTATTTTTTTAGCGATAATACATCTTTAACTGCAAGTTCAAATATTGAAGATTTTGGTAAAGAGCTTGCATACAGGCATAATGAAGATGTTGTTCAAATAAAAAAATATGTTGAGCAGGCAAAAGAATTATATACTAACACAGGAAGTTTTTTTCTGAACCATTCTTTACATCTTTTATCATCTTTATTTAGTGCTAAACTAATTAAAGCTTTGGTTGGGTTTAAATTAAAGTATGTAACCAAAAGTTTGAATAACTACAATCAAAGTCAATTTAAAAATCCTAAGACTGTTCAAATATTTAATCGATTTGCAACTTATAACGGTAGCAGCCCTTTTCTTGCACCAGCAATGCTTTCATTAATTAGTCATTTAGAATTTAATGATGGAATTTTTTATCCAAAAGGAGGAATGATTTCAATTACAAATGCTTTATATCAGCTTGCAATTAAAAAAGGAGTGAAGTTTGAATTTGATAAAGAGGTAAATGAAATTGTTGTTGAGAATAATAGCGTTAAAGGCATTAAAGTTTATAATAATTTTATTAATTCTGATGTTGTGATTAGTAATGGAGATGTTTATTTTACTTATAAAAAATTATTGCAAGATGAAAAAGCAGCAACTAAAATATTAAAGCAGGAGAGAAGTAGTAGTGCCTTAATTTTTTATTGGGGAATTAATAAAGAATTTGCTGAACTTGATTTGCATAATATATTGTTTGCTGAAGATTATAAGGCAGAATTTGAAAGTATCTTCAATACAAAATCGATTTATCCAGACCCAACAATTTATATCAACATAACATCGAAAATGGAGCCCACAATTCAAGCTCCAAAAGGAAAAGAAAATTGGTTTGTAATGATTAATGTTCCTGCTTCAGAAAATATGAATTGGGAAAATGCAAAACTTGCATATCGAAATTTCATCATCCAAAAAATAAATAAAACTTTACAAGTAAATATTGAGCCTTTAATCGAAACAGAAGAGGTTTTAGACCCTAAATTAATAGAATCTAAAACCTCAAGTTATTTGGGTTCTATTTATGGCACAAGTTCTAATTCAATATTTGCAGCATTTTTAAGGCATCCCAATTTTTCATCAAAATATAAAAATTTATATTTTGTAGGTGGTAGTGTTCATCCTGGAGGAGGAATTCCTCTTTGCTTACAAAGTGCTACAATAACTAGTAAAATAATTCAACAAAAATTTACATCCAAGCAGCCATAATTGCACCTGCAATTCCACAACCAATAATTTGATAGCCACAATCAATTACATATAACATTTTTGGCTTCATATTATACAAGTAATTAATTGAAATTGCTGTTGCGGCAAAAACAGCACCAACAAAAATGCCCATTTTAAGTCCACTTATTAATCCAGTAGTCATAAAATGACGCTCAAGCACAGCAATACCAATAGTTTGAACAAGTATTAATACAAAACTGCAAACCATAACCCCAGCAGCACCTTTTTTAGCATTGGGGTCATCCATATTAACTCCAGAAAGTTTAATCCATTGATCTTTGAATAAAAAACTGTACCATAAAGCACCTAAAGCAAAGTAAGCAACTGCAGCAACTAATACATGCAACCAATTAAGGCTCGAAAGAATTTCTGTTAACATAAAAGTAGTTTTGGTGATTAATTAAATTGCAATCTAAGAATTTAATTGGTTAATTTTTAAAAAATAAAATAATATTTAAAATTCGAAACATTTCGTATTAAAATAATTTGCTTAGATTTGAACTACGAAAAAATTAGTACATAAATAAAAACAACCTATTATGAACAAAAAAATTATTTGCTGTGGCTTAGTGTTAATTGCATTTTCCACAAGTATTATAGCTCAAGAATCTAAGGATTCATCTAAAAAGGAAGAGAAAAAAATCATTATTCAAAAATTTCCAAGTGGAAATACAACTGATAAAAAAGTGGTGATTATTGAAAAAGAAGATAAAATATTGAATGATGAACCTGCAAAAGGGAATGGCATAAAAAAGGAAAAGAAAATTACTATTATGGTTGATGGTGATAAAGTAACAATTAATGGCAAACCTGTAGAAAATTTATCTGAAAAAGAATTGAATGATTTAGATGTTGATGCCAATCATTTAGGAATGATTGCCCCACATTTAAATGGGATGCATCGATTAAATTTTAATGGAAAAGGAAAAGCACCAATGAATGGAAAAGATATGGAATTTGAATTCTTTGGTGATATGAATATGCCTCAAAACAAAGCGTTACTTGGAGTTGTTGCTGATAAAGATGATAAAGGAGCCAAAATTAAAAGTGTTACAAAAGAAAGTGCAGCTGAAAAAGCAGGTTTACAAAAAGATGATATCATAACAAAAATTAATGAAGATGAAATTAAAAGCAGTGATGATTTGATTAAAGCAATTGGTAAATATCAACCTGAAGATAAAGTTGATGTAACATATATAAGAGATGGAAAAACCAAAACCACATCTACCAACTTAACAAAAAATAACATGAAAAAAGAAAAAGTTTTTCAATGGAACGATATGAACAAAATGGTTGAAGAAATGCCAAGAATAATGGCTCCTTTAATGGAAAAACGAGGAATGGCAATGATGATGAATAGACCCAAATTAGGATTAAAAGTTCAAGATGTTGAAGAAGGAGAGGGCGTTAAAATTTTAGAAGTTGATGAAAACAGTGCAGCCAAAAAAGCTGGGTTACAAAAAGATGATATTGTAATTTCTATCAACAATGAAAATTGTAAAAATGTTGACGATTTAAGAGCAAAAACAAAAACTTTAAAAGAAGGAGAAACTTATAATGTAACTTATACAAGAAAAGGAAAAAAACAAACTGCGGATATTAAGTTGCCAAAAAAACTGAAGACCGCTGATTTATAAATTTTTGTTTGGTTTAAATAAAAGGGTGTTGATGAAAACTTAATTCATTCAACACCTTTTCTTTTTTATGGCTTAGAAAGAATAAATTTGCAGCAAGTAATAAATTAAAAAAGATAGGCATATTATGAAAGTAATGAAGTTTGGAGGAACAAGTGTTGGTAAACCATATAGAATGCAACAGGTAATTGATTTGGTTGTTGCAGAGCCAGAAGCTAAAATTGTTGTGTTAAGTGCACTAAGTGGTACAACAAATGCATTAATTGAGATTAGTCATTTACTTTCTACTAGGTATAAAATTCCTGCAAAACAAAAAATTGATGAATTAGAAAGTATTTATAAAATTTTTATTGACGAATTACTCAATACAAGCGAAGCAAAAGTTCATGCTAGAAGCATTATAGCTGAGCATTTCGATTTTTTGAATATTATTCTTAGAATTTCTTATAGTGATGCTTTAAATAAAGACATTTTAGCACAAGGAGAATTGTTAAGTACAAAATTGTTTTGTGTAGCTTTAAAAGAAAGACAAATTCATCATACCTTCTTATCAGCACTAGATTTTATGTGCATAGATGAAAATGAAGAACCAAGATTAGAGCGAATTCAAAGACGATTACAAGTGATTATGAAGGATTTTTCAGAAGAAACACTTTTTGTAACACAAGGCTATATCTGTAGAAATGTAAGAGAAGAAGTAGATAATTTAAAACGTGGTGGAAGTGATTATACGGCTTCATTGATTGCTGCAGTTGTTGATGCTAGTGTTTGTGAAATTTGGACAGATATTGATGGCATGCACAACAACGATCCAAGAGTTGTTGAAAAAACAAAACCTATTGAAGTATTGAGTTTTGAAGAAGCAGCCGAGTTGGCTTATTTTGGAGCAAAAATTTTACATCCAACTTGTATTTGGCCAACACAACAAAGAAATGTTCCTGTTAAATTATTAAATACAATGCAACCTAAAGCTGCTGGAACAGTTATTCAACAGGCTGCCGGAAGTGTTGGTGTAAAAGCTATTGCAGCTAAAGATGAAATTATTGCTATTAAAATAAAAAGCAGTCGAATGCTTTTGGCACATGGATTTTTAAGAAAGATTTTTGAAGTGTTTGAAAAATATAAAACTTCAATTGATATGGTAACAACAAGTGAAGTTGCTGTTGCTGTAACTATAGATAATGACAATAGATTACTTGAAATTATTCAAGAATTAGAACAATTTGGCAGTGTAGAAGTTTTAAAAAATCAAACAATAGTTTCTATTGTTGGTAACGAAATTTCTAAAACAGAATTTGTATTAACTTCTTTATTTAATGCTATTAAAAACATTCCTATAACTATGGTTAATTATGGTGGCAGTGCACATAATATTTCTTTATTAATTCCTTCAGAATATAAAAAAGAAACTTTGCAATTATTGAATAAAGGATTATTTAATCTTTAAAAACCAGCAACTGCATCGTCACCTCTTTTATCAGCTACAACTTCAATCTTTTTTTTGTTGATTTTAATTAATTCAACTCTGCCAATGGCATCACGTTCTTTGATTATATAACCCATTTGAGACAATTGATTGACTGTAGTTGAATTAAACCCTTTTTCTATATACACTTCATCTGGCAACCATTGATGATGAAATTTTGGAAGATTAACTGCGTCTGAAGCCGATAAATTAAAATCTATAATATTTACTATGGTTTGAAAAACTGAAGTTGGAATAGTTGTTCCACCTGGTGTGCCAACAACTAAAAATGGTTTGTTGTTTTTCAAAACTAAAGTTGGCGTCATACTGCTTAACATTCTTTTATTAGGTGCAATGGCATTTGCTTTTCCTCCAACAGCACCAAATAAGTTAGGAACTCCTGGTTTAATACTAAAATCATCCATTTCATTGTTCAAAAAAAATCCTGCTCCACTTACAACTGTTTTAGAGCCATAATAATCATTTAAAGTTGTTGTAATAGCAATCATATTACCTTCCTTATCTATAATACTAATATGTGTTGTTTGTTCACTTTGTTTAATACTTCCAGCAGTTATTTGTTTACTTAATGTTGCATTTAAACTGTCATAATCTTTCATTCTTTCTTTTAAATAATTTTCACTCAGCAAAGTTTTTACAGAAACTTTTACAAAATCTGGATCACCCAAATGTACTGCCCTGTCTGCATAAGCCCTTCTTTCTGCTTCAATCATGAGTTGAACACTTTTAGCAGTACCATATTTTTTTTCAGCTAAGTTTCTTTCTTCTACCATTTTTAGTAGCTGACCCAAAATAACTCCTCCACTACTTGGTGGTGGCATACCAATAATTTCAAAGCCTTTGTAGTTTATGCTTAATGACTTTCTCCAAACTGCTTTATAATTTTTCAAATCCTCTTTCGTAATAATTCCATTTCCATTAGCCATTTCATTAACAATAAAATCTGCAGTTGCACCTTCGTAAAATCCTTTCTTACCAAAGTCTCTAACACGTTTTAACGTATTGCCAAGCTCTGTTTGAATTAAAGTATCTCCTTTTTTCCATAAACTATTTTTTTGAAATGCAGTTTTGTGTCGATTGTACTTTTCAAATGTTTCTTGAAATTTATTTAGCCGATCTGCTTCTTTTTCAGTTATGGCAAATCCTTTCTCAGCTATATTTATGGCTGGTTGAATTAAAGTTTTAAAAGAGAGTTTTGCATAAGGTAATATTTCAAAAATTCCTGCTATAGTTCCAGGAACTCCTGATGCTAAAGGGCCTTTTTGAGCATTTTGTAGAATAGGATTATCATTCTCATCTAAATACATTTTTTCATAAGCTTTTTGTGGAGCAGTTTCTCTAAAGTCTAAAGCTAAAAGTTTATTTTTTGTTTTTGCAACCATAAATCCTCCTCCACCAATATTTCCAGCATTTGGGTAAACTACTGCTAAAACCAATTGAGTGGTGATGGCTGCGTCGAAAGCATTTCCTCCTTTCTTCATCATTTCTGCACCATACATTGATGCTAATGGATGTGCACATGCAACAGCAACTTTTTTGTAGTTTTGGTTCTTTTCAATCGTGTAATTAAAATGATCAATTGATTTATCCTTTTTAGAATTTTGTGATTGGCAAAAAACAACAGAATAACTACTCAACAATAACAACAAATTGAAAATGATAATTTTTAATGGCATATATTGATTTTCTAAAAGCAAATAATAATTTCAAACATTACATTTGCAGGAACTTTAAAATTAAAGCTAAAATATGTCAGAAAAAATAAAAGTAGTAAATCCTGTTGTAGAATTGGATGGTGATGAAATGACTCGAATCATTTGGAAATTCATAAAAGACAAATTAATATTACCTTATTTGGAATTAGATATTAAGTATTATGATTTAGGAATGGAATACAGAGATGAAACTAACGACCAAGTTACTATTGATGCTGCAAATGCTATTAAACAATATGGTGTAGGTATTAAATGTGCTACCATTACTCCAGATGAAGAAAGGGTAAAAGAGTTCAATTTAAAACAAATGTGGAAGTCTCCAAACGGCACTATTCGAAATATTTTAGATGGTACAGTTTTTCGTGAACCCATTGTTTGTAAAAATGTACCTCGCTTAGTTCCTAATTGGACAGCACCAATTTGTATTGGTCGTCATGCTTTTGGTGATCAATATAGAGCAACAGATTTTGTAACAAAAGGTAAAGGAAAATTGACTATAAAATTTGAAGGTGAAGATGGTACAGTTCAAGAATTTGAAGTATTTAATTTTAAAGGAGATGGTGTTGCTTTAGCCATGTATAATACAGATGAAAGCATTTTTGGTTTTGCTAGAAGTTGCTTTAATACTGCATTACAAAAGAAATGGCCTTTATATCTTTCTACAAAAAATACTATTCTTAAAAAATATGATGGACGATTTAAAGATATTTTTGAAGAAGTGTATCAAAACGAATTCAAAGCAAAATATGCCGAAGCTGGAATAACTTATGAACATCGTTTAATTGATGATATGGTAGCAAGTGCTTTAAAATGGAATGGCAATTTTGTGTGGGCTTGTAAAAATTATGATGGAGATGTTCAGAGTGATACAGTTGCTCAAGGTTTTGGTAGTTTAGGTTTAATGACTTCTACATTAGTAACACCTGATGGAACAGTTATGGAAGCTGAAGCTGCACATGGTACAGTTACTCGTCATTATAGAGAACATCAAAAAGGCAAACCAACATCTACTAATCCAATTGCATCAATTTTTGCTTGGACAAGAGGTTTAGAACATAGAGGAAAGTTAGACAGCAATCAGGAATTAATTAATTTCTGTCACACGCTTGAAAAAGTTTGTATTGAAACTGTTGAGAGTGGAAAGATGACAAAAGATTTAGCCGTATGTATACACGGCAACAAAGTAAAACACGGTGATCACTATTTGTACACTGAGGAATTCCTTGATGCAATTGATACAAATCTTAAAGCGAGTCTTAAAAAATAATAAAACGGTAACGTTAAACCTTCATCAAAAATCCGTTCGTCAGCTGGCG
>JANLVQ010000215.1:0-2382 GCA_031364085.1 Chitinophagaceae bacterium | reverse complement strand
CCAAAACCACCATTTTCTAAAAATTTCTTTTTTAGGTTTATCAAATTCTTTTCCTTCTGGCTTCATAAAATCTACTGCAAATACAGGGTTGATAATAAATGCAACTATCAGTGATGCTGCTAATGTAAGTATTAGCATGGTGGGTAAATAAATCATAAATTTACCTATTAACCCTTTCCATAATAACAAAGGAAAAAATGGTGCAAGTGTGGTTAATGTACCTGCTAAAACCGGAATAAAAATTTCGCCTGCTGCTTCTTTTGCAGCTCGAGTAATTTTTACTTTTCCGTTGTTATAAATCCTGTGAGTATTTTCAATTACAACAATAGCATCATCTACAATAATTCCTAATCCAAATAATAAAGCAAATAATACAATAAAGTTTAAGGTAACCGTAGTGCCAACAATTCCATCTGCTAAAGGCAAGAATAAGAAAGCAACAAACACACTTAATGGAACACTTAATGCTACAAAAAATGCGTTAGTTACACCCATAAAAAACATCAGTACCAATAACACTAAAATAAAACCAATGATGATGGTGTTAACTAAATCTTTAAATGAGGTGGCTGTTTGTTTACTTTGATCGCCAGTAAAAACAATGGTTAATTTATCTTTTGGTGGAATTTGACTAGTTTGTTGCATTTCCTCAACAATGGCTTTAATTTTTGTAGCTCCATTAATTAAATTTTCACCAGCACGTTTTACTATGTTAAGCGTAACAACATTTTTACCATCTAAACGAGCGTAGCTTTCAGTTTGCTTAACAGTATCTTTTATTTCTGCAATATCTTTTAAAAAAACTGCACCACCTGTAAGGTTTTTTACAATAATGTTTTGCATAGCTAACACATCTGCAAACTGGCCTTTAATTCTGATGGTTCTTTGTGTATTGCCTACTTCAATTAAACCGCCACTAACATTTCTATTTTCATAATTAATGGCATTGCTAATGTCATTGAAACTAAGTTTAGCAGCCTGCATTTTAAAAGGATCTACATTAATTTGAACTTCTCTTTCAGGTGCACCCACAATATCAGCTCTATTAATTTCTCCTAGTTCTTCAAAACGATCTTGTAATTTTTTTGCATATCGTTTTAAAGTCATGCCATCATAATCTCCACTTAAATTCACATACATGATGGGCATTTCACTAAATGCAAACTCAATTACATTGGGTTGTTGAGTTAAATCTGTTGGCAAATCTGTTCTTGCTTTATCAACAGCATCTTTTACTTTTTGTTTTGCAAGATCAGTTTTAATATCTGTATCAAACTCTACTACAATTGTACTAAAATCTTGTTGTGAGGTAGATTGTACTTTATTAATTTTTGCACCAGTAATACCTTTAATTTGTTTTTCAATTGGTCGGGTTACAAGATTTTCAATATCTTTTGCTGAGTTGCCTACATACACAGTTTGCACATAAATTGTTGGTACAACAATATCTGGGAACTGCTCTTTAGGCATAGTATTAAACTTTGTAATGCCGTATAAAGAAATAAGAATAGTTATAATATAAACTGCTGTTCTATTATCAACAGCCCATGAGGTGGGTTTAAATTCTTTAAATTTAGCTTTTAAGTTTTCAATTATTTTCATCGTAATATTTTATGATTGCACAATGATTTTTTTATGAGTTGGTAGTAACTATTTTGTTCTTAAAGACTGACCATCATAAACAGTTTGAAACCCTTCTGTGATTAATTCATCTCCAGAAGATAAACCAGTTTTTACTTCAATTAAATTGCCACTTAACTCACCAACAGTAATTTGTTTTTTTCTTGCTATTAAGTTGTTACCTTCTTTAATTGCTACATAAACAAACTTTCCTTTATCATCAGTTTGTATGGTGTTTACTGGAACTGCAATTGCATTTTTTGAAATATAATCTTGAATTTTTATTTGAACATTTTGATTAGGTCTTGTTAAACCATCATAAGGAATTTTTGCTTCTGCAGTAAAGCTTCTGTTATTTGGATTGATAGTTTTACCAGCAAAAGAAATTTTGCTATTATAAGTTTTATTAATGTCAGTTAAAAATAGTTCAACAGGTGTGCCTAATTGAACTCGGGCAATATAATTTTCTGGCACTTCAGTAACTACTTTTAAAGTTTTAGTATTCACAATTTTTACTTGAGGCATATTGCCGATAAAGCCTGTAAAAAATTCTCCAGGTCTAACATTTAATTCATCTACAACACCATCAACATCGCTTATTACATTAAGTGCAGAAGCTTGTTCTTGTGCAGTTTTATAATTTGCCTCGCCGGTTAATAATTGCTTTTCTAAAGTTTCGGCTTGTGCTTTTGCACTTATTAATTGCACTTCTGTGCCAATGCCTTGTTTCCATAAATTATTTTGACGATTGTATAAATCTTT
>JANLVQ010000015.1:0-2409 GCA_031364085.1 Chitinophagaceae bacterium | reverse complement strand
TCAAATTGATGAGGGAACACCAATTGGTAGGGTTGATTTATTAATGTTGGATGAAAAGTCTGCATTTGTTAGTTGGATGGAGGGCTCTGATATAAAAGCACTAAAAGTTAATTCAAATGGCATTATCGAAAAATCAATTATGGTAGCAACTTCCTCTGATGCAAGAGCAAGTGGATTTCCACAAATAACAAAATCTAAAAATAAAATATTCTTTGCCTGGACTGATGAAAAGGAAAAAACAATTAAAACTGCAATATTGGATCTCAAATAATAAATATTTTAGCAACATCCTTAGCCTTAGTTGGTGTTCTTCACCAACTACATTTATCAAATTCCATAAACTACACATTGAATACACATCAATTACTTTTTAAGAAAATATTAATGCGAATTAAATGATAAACCACTAGAATAATTTAGTAATAGACGTTGTTGGTAAAGAACACCAACAATGGCAAACAAAAAAGCGTTTCAATTTTGAAACGCTTTTTTGTTTCAGCAATTAAATAAAAGTACATATATTTGTACATATAAATGTATTTTATGCTTACAACAACTCTATCAGATTTTAGAAAAGATTCAAAAAGTTATTTAGATAAAGTAACTAAAAGCTTTGAAACATTAATCATCAATCGTGGAAAGGATTCTGGTGTTGTTGTAATTTCTTTAGAAGAATATAATTCTCTAATTGCAACTCAATATGAAATGTCTTCTAAAATAAATGAACAAAGATTAGATGCAGCAATTGAAAAATTAAAGTCAGGAAAAAAGGTTACTCAAAAACTTGCTGAAATATGAAATATGTTTTTGTAGACGAATCTTGGGAAGATTATTTGTATTGGCAAAAAACTGATAAGCAAAAACTAAAAAGAATTAATGAGTTAATTAAAGATATTGCTAGAAACCCTTTTAGTGGAATTGGAAAGCCAGAGCCATTAAAGTTTAAGTATGCAGGTTTTTGGTCGAGGAGAATTGATGAGGAACACAGAATTATTTATCGTGTATTTGATGATGAAATACAAATTGTGAAGTGTAGATTTCATTACGATTAAAAAAAATTGTTGGTGAAGAACACCAACAAAGGCGAAAAGGCAAAAATATTTTAGAAACATCCTTAGCCGTTGTTGGTGTTCTTCACTAACTACGTTTGTAAGGTTAATTATTTCCAGAATGTTACATTAATAAAAGCTTTTTAACACACTAATCAACCCTAAAAGAAACTTTACAAACACAACCATAAGTGGTAACCTTAAACTAGTGATATTTGGGGATTTGAAAACATGCATATATTTTTGAGTTAGCCGTAATTTTAAGATTCAAATATAAATCACTCACTTTATGGATAGTTTGCTTATACAAAAAATTGCCGAATTACATTCGCTGCAAGACACTTTAATTAAACATTCATCGCAATTACAAACATCAGTAGATAGTATAAAGTCTGAAAGTTTACTGATTAAGTCTCTACCTTTTATTGGAGTAATTATCGGAGGACTAATTACATATTTTGGTCAATATTATCTTAAAAATAAAGACCTAAGTATTGCATTAGTAAAAGAAACGAGAGACACAATAAGTAAAATGTTTACAGGACTAACCTCACTTAATTTTTCATTAAGAGAGTTGGCTTATTTAGAGGTTGATAGCAAATATCAATATCAAATATCTTGTACAGAGACTGGCAACAATCAAAAAAGAGCTTTAGAAGAGCATTATAATGACTATAAATATATTGCTGATTGCAGAAGTAAAATAGCATTTTCAATTTCCGATATAAACTCTGGATTCTTGAATTACTATAAGTGTAAAAATGAGAAAATTCCTGCGACTACAATATCTAAGCTAAATGAATTTACATCACATATTTTAAATCTTCAGCGACATCCAGAGTACCCAGAAGATTTGGAAATAACCACACAAATTTTAAATGACGATATTCTTAATTTAAGGAATGAATACACAAAAAACATTGCTGAAATACAAATAATCGTAACAAGTTTGACTTAAAAAAACTACGCCCAACATTAGGTTTGGCGTTATTGGGGCTTGACGAATATTGCCATCAACATTTGTTCTTTATTGTACTTCAGTTCGGGCACGTTGTATCAATGGGTATTTTATTCTCCTATGCAGATCCATCTCCCTATTGACATTACCAATCATCCAATCGCTATTATTATTACCTTGTAACCCTATTTGAGTTATTTAAAATAACGTGACCTGCCAAAGTAAAAAATATGAAAAAACCGATTGCCTGCCTGTTATTGTTAAACCTGTTGTTAACCATTGCCCATGCCCAAACCAGCGATAGAAAAACCCTTGATTTTAATAAGGACTGGAAATTTTATTTAGGAGATAATGCCAAAGCCAGCAAGCCAGATTTTAAAGATGATAAATGGCGTAAACTTA
>JANLVQ010000316.1:0-2919 GCA_031364085.1 Chitinophagaceae bacterium | reverse complement strand
CCTTGTGAAATTGAATTTGTACTAACAAAAGCGACTTTGGTTTTAGTGTTTTGAATAAGTTGAGCAGCTTTAATATACCAACAAGTTACATAATCTAAATTGCCAGAACCTTTTATACCTGCAAAAACAATTTCAGTATCTTGCTTTTGTTTGAAACTATGTAACTGTTTTCCAATGAAAGGAGGATTGCCAATGATATAATCGAAAGTATTTTTAATAACAATTCTATCTTTTACTGATTTTCTTTCATCTATAATAGTTAGATTTTTCGTTTTAATATTTAAAGTTTGGTATTCAACTTCTGGTTCATTTAAAATTAGGGTTGTATCTTCTGCATTAATATTAATCTTCTCTTTCTCTAATAAATTTTTCCACTCCATTTGCAATGCATTACCATGTACAATTTTTGCAGATTTTTTAAGTGGCAGCCTAACAAAGTATTGTCCAAACTCATTGCTTATTTGCATATTCATTTGGTGGTCTATTAGCCACATTGCAACTTCGGCAATTCGTGCAGGAAATTCTTCATATTCAATTCCGCACATCATATCAACGTCAAGCCAAATAATATCACTTACGTCAAGTACTCTTTGTCCTGATTTATTTAATGCTCTTAAAATTTCCAATTCCAACAAACGCAATTCTCTGTAAGTAATAACAAGGAAGTTTCCGCAACCGCAAGCAGGGTCAAGGAATTTAAGAGTGCTTAATTTTTTATGAAATTCTGGTAGTTTGTTTTTATTGCCTTTAATGGTTTCAAATTCTTTCCAAAGGTCGTCTAAGAAAAGTGGTTTGATAAGTTTTAAAATATTGGTTTCGCTGGTGTAATGTGCTCCTAAGTTTCTGCGTTCTTTAGGGTTCATTACACTTTGAAACATAGAACCAAAAATGGCTGGTGAAATTTTGCTCCAATCAATATAACAACAGTTTAACAGAGCTTGTCTCATTTTGCTATCGAAACTTGCAGTAGGCAAATTTTCTTCAAAAAGTTTTCCATTTACATAAGAGAAGTCGGCAAGTTGCTCATCAAGATTTTTAAAACGATTTTCTTTAGGTGTATTCAGCACTTGAAATAGTTCTTGCAGTTTTGAAGCAAGGTCGCTTCCGTCTTCGGCTGTTCGCTGTTCTAAATATTCTTGAAACTGTTGCTTGTTGAAAATTGTTGTGTCTTCGGCAAACAATAAAAATAAAATACGAACCAAATAAACTTCTAATGGGTGTCCTATATATCCAATTTCTTCAAGCCTGTCGTGAAGTTTACCCATTAACTCTGCTGCTTTAATGTTTGCAGGGTCTTGTTCTTTGTAAACCTTTTTTTGATACCCTAAAATATATCCAAAATGCTGAACATTATTTATAAGGTCGTTAAGTTTAAAATCGACCACCTCACCCCAACCCTCTCCAGAGGAGAGGGAGCTTTCGAGGTCGTAAAGTCTAAAATTTTCAAAGTCAGAAATGAGAATGTATTTCGGTAATTCATGTTGTTTCAGCCCGTGTGTGTAGTCTTTGGCTTGTTGGTAGGCTTTGTCAAGGTTTTTACCTCGACTTTTCATTTCAATTAAAATTGTTCCTTTCCAAAGCAAGTCAATGTAACCGTCTTTATCGTCCAGTTTTTTTACTCTGTGTTCAAAGGTCGAAACACGTTTACTGCTTATACCAAACACATTAAAAAACTCAACTAAAAATGGTTTTGCGTCTGCTTCTTCGTTAGAAGTGTCAGCCCATTCTTTTGAGAAATTTAATGCTCTATCTTTTATTTCGTTCCAGCTTAATGCCATAGGTAATTTATCTATTTGCTAATGTACTTGATAAATAAATTCATATTGATTAAAACCAAAAGTAGTTTTTAACAAATGGAGTATTTTATGTTTATTGCAAAAGTTAATAGTGCTAAAGAAAAGTTATTAACTCTACGTACAAACTTTAGTTTTGCTCAATGCCAGAAACTTTAGCTAAAGATTACAGATTAGATATTTCAAACAAAAGAATTTTATCTTTTGTTCTACCTATTTCATTAGCCATAATAGTTCCTCAACTCAACTTTATTACCAACAATTTTTTTTTAGGAAGATTGGGTGAGCAAACCCTTTCTGTTGCAGGCATTACAGGAGTTTACTATTTAATTTTTGCAGTTATAGGTATTGGTTTAAGTAATGGTTTGCAAATGCTTTTTGCAAGGCGAGCAGGAGAAAATAAAATTGAAGCTATTGGTTTTTTATTCGATCATGGTAAAAAATTAGCATTTGTATTTGCAGCCATAGGAGTTATTATCACATGGCTTATTGCTCCATTTTTTTTCAGCAAAGCTCTAAACAATTCAACAAATGCAGCAATGGCTGTAGAATTTTTGCATATAAGAATTTGGGGATTATTTTTTTTATTTCAATTTCAAATTAGAAATGCTTTATTAGTGGGTACCAATAATGCTAAATATTTATTTTATGGAACTGCTATAGAAGCAATAACGAATGTACTTTTTGATTATGGTTTTATTTTTGGAAAATTAGGTTTACCATCATTAGGTTTTAATGGTGCTGCAGTTGCGTCAATCATTGCAGAGGCTTTTGCTTTTTTAACAGTAACGCAAATCATCAGCATTAAAAAAGTTAAACAACAACTTCAATTTAATACAAAACATTTTTGGGATAACCATATTGCAAAAATCATCTTTACAAAAAGCACTCCTTTAATTGCTCAATACTTATTAAGCATTATTGCCTGGGAATTTTTCTTTATTCTCAGCGAACATCATGGTAATCAGGCAGGAGCCATTTCGAATGTTATGAGAAATATTTTTGGGGTTTTTGGTTGTGTAACTTGGGCATTTGCAGCAACCACCAATACTATGGTAAGTAATATTATTGGTCAGGGCATGCAGGATAAAGTTTTTGAGTTGATAGGTAAAATTTTAAAACTATC
>JANLVQ010000203.1:0-2978 GCA_031364085.1 Chitinophagaceae bacterium | reverse complement strand
CTTTTTCACTAGTCCAAACTGTTGCATTTTTAATTATAATATTTTCTTGTTTAGGAATGTTTGCATTGCCATATCCTAAAAATGGATACACTACTTTGCCTAAATTTGGGGTTGTTTTTGGTTTTAAACTATCGGCTTTTGCTTCGGCTTTCTTATCAAAAATGGCTGTCCAAGTAAATGTATTTCCCATAGCATCTCTTCCTGTACCATTCCATGCTTTATCATTAACTGCTCCACTTAATATGGTTTCTTTGGCATTTGGTCCACGACCTTCACTATAGCTCATCTTTACTAAATTTCCATCGAAAGAATATTTACCAGTGAGAGTATCTTTTATTATAAAGCTAGCTACACCAGCATCTTTCAGCTCTAATGCATAATTTTTTATTCCAGAGTTAGTGTTAGCAGAAAGCAGGTAAGTTCCTTTAACATCGAACCAATTATCGTCTTTAATACTATTTTTTATTCCTTGAGTCCAGTTTTGAAGAATTACAGTTTTTTCTGCAAACACAGGTCCAGATGTAATAATAAAATTGGCAACTTTTCCAGCATCTAAGCTTCCAACTTTATCAAAAGCACCCATTAATGTAGCAGGAGATTTTGTTAGAGCTTCTAACGCTTTAGATTCTGATAAACCATTTTCAATTGCTTTTCGAAGATTAGCCGAAAAATCAGTAATACTAGTTAAATCGGCTGTAGTAAAACAAAAATTAATACCTTCTTTTTCAAAAGTTGCAGCATTAGTAGGTGCCAATTCCCAATGTTTTAAATCATCTAAACCAACAAATCTTAATTCATTCGGATCATCAACATCTATCGCAGCAGGATAATTTAAAGGAAGAATAAAACTAGCATTTGTTTCAGCCATTTCTTTAATGCGTTGATATTCGTTTCCTCCTGCTTTGATAATAAATTGAACGCCAAATTCATCAGCAATTTTATCAGCTCTTATTGCATTCCATTTATCACTTGCATCAAAAATTTGAGGTAAAGATTGTTGTTCGTTCCAGCTTTTTAAAGAAAGATTTACACCTTCTGCACTTGGATTAGATTTGTACCAGTTGGCATCTAAAAATGATTGTCGAAGTAAAGCAATAGAACCCATCATTGATGAAGGATAAGATTGGGTTGAAGTTCCTTTATTGAAAGAATAATATGCTGCAGCTTTTTCTTTTAATATAACTAAATTATCATTTTGATTAGCTAATGAAACCAAAACGCCTGTACCTCTTGCTATGCCATCTTTTTGGTGAGAAACTACGGCACCAAAACCTAAATCTCTTAATAATTTGGCTTTACTATCATCTACTGAAAATAATTTTCCTCCGTCAATTTCACTTTTAATTGCTTGATTCCAACCATAAGCTCCTTTTGTATTCGAAGTAATTTGTTGTGCAGCAAAAAAGTTAGCAATGCCACCTGTATTTGGTCTTTGTGGGGTTGGAATTCCATAGTCAGAAAAAATATCAATAAAACTTGGATAAATATACTTGCCTTCGCAATTTACCACAACTGCATTTGCAGGAATGCCCAAACCAACACCAACTTGTGCTATTTTACCTTGTTGAATAATTAATGTTGCATTTTGTAATGTTGTATTGGCATCTTTAACAATTGTAGCATTTGTAAAAGCATATAGTCCGTCTTTTATATCTGCAACACCATTAACAGGAAATGTTTTTTGTGCTTTAGCTGTTATTAAAAAAAATGTTACAAAAAATAATAAGAAAGCATTGAGTAATAAATATTTATTTTTCATTTGCAAAACGTTTTGGTGTATTTGATAAATACGATGTTAATAAACAAACTTACAGAATAATAAAAATAATGATGAATGGTGAAAATAGGATAAATTAAAATTTATTATTTAAGAAATGAATATCAAATAACAACCCATTATTTTTTATTCACAAAATAAAATTTCAGTAAAAAAAATGCTATATATATATATGTAATTTAGCAATAAGAGTATTAAAAATCTTTACAAAATCAACATAAATAATTATACACCAAAACTTAAAGTCTAATTGAACATGAAAAAAATCTTTACCCTTATCATTACATTATTGATGATTACAGATTTTTCTATTGCCCAACAACAAGGTCTAAAAATTGATACTGCACAATACACAGCTACAACAGCTGCTGTAAGAGTAAGAGCCAAGAGTTTAACCAATATTATTGGACTAAATGGTTCCATCACATTTAACAAAAACTCTTTGCAATATGTTTCTACAACAACAGGTAGTAATGTATCAACATTAACAGGTCAGTATAATGGAAATAACACAACAGGTGTATTTACTTATTTAGTTTCTGAACCCAATGTTAATACTGTAACTATAAAAACCGATACCATTTTATTTACTATTAATTTTAATGTCATTAATAATCCATTATCAACTTATAACGATAATACACTTGCATTTTCAAATTCACCCTTACCGCTTGAAGTCGATACTACTGACTTAGGAAGTGGAGTACCTGTACAAGTTCTATATCCTACACTTGCCAACCATAAAAATGGATTAGTGAGATTTGCTCGACCTCCAGTATTATCCTATGCAAGTAATAATATAACAGACTCTGTAACGAATAGACCAGTAGGTTGTACTTATCAATGGGTATTAAATAGTGTTCCAGTTGCAGGACCAAATTCCAGTACTTATAATAATTCTCCAGCTGGTAATATGTGTCTTCAAGTAACTTATCCTAATGCAGTAGTTGTATCCTGTGTACCCATTCCACCTGCTCCGATCAGGCCAATGTTAATAGTATCATTGGCGCCAAAGATGTTCCTTTTAAGTATCTGAAAAGTTTCAGCTTTGTTCTCATTGGCAAAAATAGTGGTGCCTGTGGCAACAGCTGCAGTGGAAACAGCCATCTTTTTTAAAAAATTTCGGCGGGATGATCCGGGGCTCTTATTCATTTTCCTGTTTTTTATTATTAGTGGGAATAAAAGTAGTCAACCAATTTTG
>JANLVQ010000191.1:0-20553 GCA_031364085.1 Chitinophagaceae bacterium | reverse complement strand
GCAAGTGCTACAGCATTTACAGGCATGTGGTTAATGGCGAAAAAAAAAGTAGAAAGTTGGTATTGGTGGATTGCTACCAATATTGCATCTATACCATTGTATTTTGTTAAAGGATATGTTTTTACAAGTGTACAATTTGTAGTATTTTTAATACTTGCAATTGCAGGATTAATTGAATGGAAGAAGAGAATATTGAATATCGAACAAGGAATGATGAAGTGAGTTGAATGATGAATATTGAATGATGAATATTGAATATTGAACAAGGAATGATGAAGTGAGTTGAATGATGAATATTGAATATTGAACAAGGAATGATGAAGTGAGTTGAATGATGAATATTGAATAATGAACAAGGAATAATGAAGTGAGTTGAATGATGAATATTGAATATCGAACAAGGAATTTTGAATGATGAAGTTCATTGAGTTGAATGATGAAGTGTTAAATTAAGAAACTGAAGAATTGCAAAAAGAATAAGTTAATTTATGGAGAGAAAATTTGATTTGGAAGATCGTTTAATTGACTTTGCCGTTGCAATAATTAAAGTTGCCGAAACATTACCCAAAAGCTATGCTGGCAATCATTTAGCTGGGCAACTTACAAGAAGTGGAAGTTCGCCTGCATTAAATTATGGTGAAGCTCAAAGTGCCGAATCAAGAAATGATTTTATTCATAAAATGAAAGTGGCTTTAAAAGAATTAAGAGAAACAAATAATGTATTAAAAATTATTTTAAAATTAAATTGGCTAAACATCGAAAAAAATGAAATGATATTAAAAGAATGCAATGAGTTAATTTCAATCTTTGTAAAAAGCATTGAAACGGCTAAAAAAAATAATGTAATTGCAAAAAAGTAATTCTAAATTTAAGCCACTTCATCATTCAAAATTCCTTGTTCGATATTCATTATTCATAAAATGTTCATATTCTTGAAATGCTTCAAAAAATAGTTATAATTGGCCCAGAAAGTACTGGCAAAAGCACTTTGTGCAAACAACTTGCTGAACATTATAAAACTCTTTGGTGTCCTGAGTTTGCAAGAGAATATTTATTAGAACATGGTACTAATTATACATTTGATGATTTGGCAACTATTGCAAAAGGACAACTTCGTTTAGAAGATGAATATGAATCAAAAGTCAAAAGTCAAAAGTTAAAAACAAAAATCCAACAAGAAGCAAGAAACGAGAAACAAGAAACGAGAAACATTCAACATTCAACATTGTTTTTAGATACTGATATGATTGTTATGAAAGTTTGGTGTGAGTATGTTTTTGGAAAATGTCATGATCTTATTTTGGAAGAAATCGATAAAAGAAAATACGATTTGTATTTGCTTTGTAATATAGATCTGCCTTGGGTTAAAGATGAATTGAGAGAATATCCCGAAGAAAAAACCAGACAAGAACTTTTTAGTATTTATAAAAATATTTTAGAAAATCAAACCACTCCTTGGCAACTGATAAGTGGAATTGGTGAAGCAAGATTACAAAATGCGATTGAAGCTGTTGATAGTATTATGGATTATACCCCACATCATTAAAAATACTCATAGCATCGGTTTGCATTAATTGTTGCATACTGGTTTTAGGATGTTCTTTCATCCAACTTTTTACAATTTGCCAACCTGTAAATTGCCCTATATTTCCTGGAGCTGCTTCACTTAATTCTTGAGTTTTAGGCCCATCAGTTACATAAGGTGAAACAAGAGAGGGTTCTGTTTCGAACAATAGATTTCCGCTCACAAAAAATGCCCAAATATTTTTTTCATTTTTAAAACACAACTCTAATTGATTTTGAGTATAGCCTGTTTTAACAGTATCTGAAGTGTAGGGTAGTAAAGCATCTAACAAATACATTCTCTTGCCTTCTTCTATCATTCTTTCTGCTAATGGTCTGCCAGAACTTTTATTAGGATACAATTCTTCGATTATGTTTTTCACACAATTTGTTGCAATATATTGCTCTTCAAATTTTCTGGTTTTATAGCTTGGATAAATTTGAGCAATATAACCTAATTGATATGCAGGATAATCTTTACCTAAATAGCCTTGCAGTCCCACTGCAAATTGATGGTCGCTTGTAATAGCAGTTCCAACACCATCTATAGGACCAATAAAAGTGTAAATAGTGTTTGGTGTTTGATATTTTGGAAAATAATATTTAGTTAGTTGCAAAGCAAGTTTCAATTCTTTTTCTACCTTACTAAATGAAGGATATTGTTTTACTGCATCTGCAAAAACATTTTTATACAAACCATCTCTTAAAAATAATTTTATTTGAGAAATAATAGAATCTTGTGGTGGCACTAACCCTAAAATGTTGTATAAATAATCTGGTAAAAATGTGGGATATTTTTTATTGATATTATCCAAAGCAGATGATAAGTGGAGTGTATCTAAATTAAAAAAATCTTGTTCAAATCGTTTAGTAGTAATATTTAAATTGATATGAGATACATCGGGTACATTTTTTTTATTACCACAACTCACTAAAAATAATAATGCAAATACTGAAATAATATTTTTTATCTTCATCACACAAAACTATTATTAGCAATTTAAATAAATTGGTAATTTTTGAGGTATGCTTCTATAATCAATTTAACTTTACTGTTTAAACAGAAGCTTTATATTTAAAAAATGAAAATTTTTCTTGCACAACAAAATTATCATATTGGCAATTTTGAATATAATACTGCTAAAATTATTGCAGCAATCGCTGAGGCAAAAAGCAATCATGCCGATTTAATAGTTTTTAGTGAAATGAGTGTTTGTGGTTATCCGGCAAGAGATTTTGTTGAGTTCGATGATTTTATTAATAAGTGTTATCAAGCCATTGATAGCATTAAAGAACACTCAGAAAATATTGGAGTTATTATAGGCTCTCCCTCTCGAAATCCTATTGTAGAGGGTAAAGATTTATTTAATGCTGCTTTTTTTCTTTACAATAAAAACATCATAGCAGAAATACATAAAACTCTTTTACCTAATTATGATGTGTTTGATGAATACAGATATTTTGAACCTGCTTACGATTGGAATGTGGTGGATTTTAAAGGAAAGAAAATTGCAGTTACAATTTGTGAAGATATTTGGAACTTAGGCGATAATCCTTTGTATAGAATTTGTCCAATGGATGAATTAATAAAACAAAAGCCAGATGTGATGATAAACATTTCTGCATCTCCATTCGATTATACACATCTTGCTGATAGAAAAGCTATCATTAAAGCCAATGTGTTGAAATATAAAATTCCAATGATTTACTGCAATGCTATTGGTAGTCAAACAGAAATTGTATTTGATGGGGCAAGTTTGGTGTTCGATAAGCATGCTAATTTATGTAAGTCATTACCAATATTTCAGGAAGTAATTGATTTTGTAGAATTGAATAATGACGGCACTTTCAATAATAAAATTATAGAAAACTCGGAGAATATTTTAGATAAAGAATTAGACCCTAAAGAATTAATTGAAAACTTAAACATTAATGAAATTTATGAGGCACTTATTTTAGGGATTAAAGATTATTTCTCTAAAATGGGTTTTGTCAAAGCTATAATTGGTAGTAGTGGTGGTGTAGATAGTGCAGTTACTTTAGCTTTAGCATGTGTGGCTTTAGGAAACGAAAATGTAAGAGCTGTTTTAATGCCATCACCTTATTCATCTTCACATAGTGTTAATGATGCTGTTGAACTGAGTGAAAATTTAAATAACCCTTACGATATTATTAAAATTGATGATGTATATGAAAGTTTATTACTAACGCTGGAACCTATTTTTCATGACTTACCATTTGGACTTGCAGAAGAAAATATGCAAAGCAGAACAAGAAGTAATTTATTAATGGCAATTGCAAATAAATTTGGATACATTCTTTTAAACACATCAAACAAAAGCGAATTGGCTACAGGCTATGGCACTTTATATGGTGATATGGCTGGAGGATTGGGTGTTTTGGGAGATTGCTATAAACTTCAAGTGTATGAATTGGCAAAATATATTAATAGAGAAAAAGAAATTATTCCAAATAATATCATCACAAAAGCTCCAAGTGCAGAGTTGAGACCCGACCAAAAAGATAGTGATAGTTTACCCAACTATGAAATACTTGATAAAATTTTATACCAATACATTGAAAAAAGAAATGGACCAAATGAAATAAAAGCTTTAGGTTTTGATGCTGCTTTAGTGGATAGAATTTTAAAACTAGTGAATAGTAATGAATACAAACGCAATCAATTTTGCCCTATCATTCGTGTTTCTCCAAAGGCTTTTGGAGTAGGAAGAAGAGTGCCAATTGTTGGAAAATATTTAAACTAATTTACTGTTAAATCTTTATACTTTTCTGCATCATACTCATGCTTCCATCTTTTGTGGCTCCATAAATAATTTGCAGGGTGTTGTTTTATTTTTTCTTCTAAAAAATTAGCAAGGGCTTTGGTAATTGCACCATAAGGCAAATTGTTTGGCTCGGTAGTTAATAAACTAGATTCAATTTTATAATAACCTCTTTTTTTAGGATAAATATAAATCATCACCACAGCTGTATTCATAGCCCTTGCACCTTTTTCTGGCCCTTTTATAAAAGCTGTTTTCTTACCAAAAAAATCAATCCAATATGCATTTAAAGGGTTACTTGTACTTTGGTCTGCTGCTAAACCAAGTAAATAAGGTTCGTTTGTATATTGATGAAATGAGCTTCTAAATTCTTTACTTGAAATTAATGTTGTTCCAAATTTAGAACGCATATTATACATTATTTTATTAAATGCTGGATTGCTTAAAACTGAATAAATTCCTAACCACTTGTAAGTTCCTTTATGAATGGCAAACCCAAGATTCAAAAATTCGTAATTAAAAAAGTGCCCTGTATGCAATTGAATAGACTGTTTGGTTTTTTGCAACTCTTTTAAAATGTTAGGATCAAATTGAAATCTTGCTTGAAACTGCTTTTTAGAAATAGAAATCAGTTTAATGGTTTCTATAAATGTATCTATAAACAATCCATAAAATTCTTTTGCAATCTTTATTTTTTCTTGTTCCGACTTTTCAGGAAAAGCAATACTCAAATTTTTAAACACCACTTCTTTTCTATAACCAAATACATAGTATACCAAAAAATAAATGGCATTACTTAATAAATACAATACTCGTAAAGGGAGTAATGAAAGTAGAAAGAAAATGGGAAATATTATATAATATAAAATCAAAACTTCGTTTGAGTTTAACCAACTAAAGCAGCATAATCATTTGCAGACATTAAGCCTTCAACATCTGCAACATTATCTACTTTCATTTTAATCATCCAACCGCCTTCGTAAGGTTCATTATTTACTAGCTCTGGATTTTTTTCTAAGTTACCATTCATTTCAGTAATTGTTCCACTTATAGGAGAAAATAAATCACTCACTGTTTTTACAGCTTCAACACTACCAAAAACTTCGCCAGCAGCAAAGCTTTTACCAACAGCATTAATATCGCAAAAAACAATATCGCCCAATTCGCTTTGTGCAAATTCGGTAATACCAATTGTTGCAATATCGCCTTCAAGAGAAATCCATTCATGATCTTTAGTGTAACGTAATTGTGCTGGAAAATTCATGTTGTATTTTTTTTAATTGATGATTTTAATTTTCATTCTAACATTTTGTTTTGGTCTGTCCATTTCATTAATAGGTGTAGCTACAATTTTATCTATTACATCCATGCCTGCAAAAACTTCCCCAAAAACAGTGTAATTCTGATCGAGAAAAGGAGCACCTCCCATTCTTTGATAAATTTCTTTTTGCTCTTTGGTATAATGATTAGCAGGTTGTAATTGTGCCGTATCTGTTTTTTTACCATGAACAATATAAAACTGACAATTACTACTTTTCTTTTCTGGATTATTGTCTCTTGCAGCCGCTAAAACTCCTTTTTTGTGTATTAAATTTTTTCTGAACTCAGCAGGAATAGTGGGCAAATCTGGTATTTCTCCAGAACCTAAAGTTGCAGCACTATCTGCATTTTTACTTGTTGGATCTCCACCTTGAATCATAAAAGTATTAATCACCCTATGAAATAATAAACTATCATAAAACCCTTTTTTAATAAGATTTAAAAAGTTTTCCTTATGCAAAGGAGTGCTGTTATATAACCTCGCTTTCATCACTCCAAAATCTGTAGTAATTTCTATCACTGTTTCTTTATTTTGAGCAGTAGAAGTACTGCTTATAGAAAATAAAAAAATAAAAAATAAAAATTTGCTTATTAATTTCATGTTGGTCTAAAATGTACTGATTAAATTATTCCTTGTTGTTCAAAGTAAAGCAGAATGTGATCTTTTAAAAAGTTTTCCTGTTCAATTAATGATAAAGTAGGTAATTCTTTAAGCTGTGCAAAATGTGGCCAACCTTCTTCGTCTTTTAATTCTAAACTAAAATAGCCACTACTACTTAATACAGTGCAAACAGCCACATGCATTAAATCTTGCTTTTGTTCTTTGGTAATTTTACTGGTAATATAACCCGTTTCTTGCATTCCAATTAAAAACAAAATAGCTTCTGTATCAGGTTTTTTTTCAAAACGATCTATCAGTTTTGCTTCTAAGATCCACCAACGTTGTTGCAAATCGTCTGTAACATTCATCTTGCAAAATTAAGCTTGCTTGGCATGTTAAACGCTATTCACATAAAAAAAATATTGCTATAAAAAAACTAAAATTATGCACAGCAAGTTTTATACCTAATTTAAATGACTACATTACACTTTAATAACCATAATTTTGTAAACTCCACCTTAGTTATTGTTTGCAAAAGAAGTTTAATTATACCCTAAATGAAAAAGTTTATTGCTTTTGCAACTTTATTATTATGTCATGTTTGTTGTATAAACATCCAAGCACAAAACTTTACTCCGAAATATGGAATAACATTGTGTGGTGCTGAGTTCGGTGAGCAAAATTTACCTGGAAAAATTAATGAAGATTATACTTACCCTACAGCAACAGATATTGATTATTTTGTTTCGAAAGGTGTAGATTTAATTCAACTGCCAGTTAAATGGGAAAGAGTACAACATAATTTAGGCGAGGCTTTAGATGCTGAAGAGTTGGGCTATATTAAAGCCTTTATTGATGAATGTAATTTAAGAAGAATTAATGTTACACTAGTTTTACAAAATTTTGGAAAATATAATAAAGATTGTGTTGAATATACTGTTGGAGAATCTGAAGTTACTGCTTGGCATTTGAAAGATTTTTGGATGAAAATGGCAGAAACCTTATCCGGCAAAACCAATATTTACGCATACTCTTTAATGGCTGAACCTTCAAATATGAATTCTACTATTTGGTTTAATACTTTACAATATGTTATTGATGGTGTTAGAACAATAGATAAAAATACCTTACTGCTTATTGAAGGAAATAATTACTCAAACGCTTCTACCTGGTTGACTTTTAATGATGAGCTTAAATGCTTACAAGACCCATCAAACAAACTTTTATTTAATGCACATTGCTATTTTGATAAAGATTTTTCTGGTAGATATAAAAAAATATTTGTTGAAGATGGGGCAAATGAATTTACAGGTATTGAACGTGTTAAACCTTTTGTAGAATGGCTAAAATTAAACAATTTAAAGGGTTTTGTGGGGGAATTTGGTGTGCCAAAAAACGATCAAAACTGGTTCAATGTTATGGATAATTTTTTAGCATATTTACATTCAAATAATATTGGTGGGTGTTATTGGGCTGCTGGTCAATGGTGGAAAGATTATCCTTTATCAATACAACCAGAAAACCTTAATGACCAACCACAATTAAAATTATTTTCAAAATATTTTAATAAGAATAAAGATTTAACAAACCGCTCAGCTACTCAAATTTGGACACGAGTGTTTAATCAAAATATTTATAAAAATTTACGTTTAACCAACGGTTAAGTCAGTCCATTTTCTATTGCATATTTAGTTAGTTCAGAAACGCTGTAAAGTTCCATTTTATCAAAAATTCTTCTTTTAAAAGTACTGATAGTTGTTTTGCCAAGTTTAAGTTTATGTGCTATTTCTAAAGAAGATAATCCATTGATTAAATATTTAAAAATTTCGAATTCTCTATCAGAAAGTTTTTGATGTAAAGGTTTTCCTGCATTTTTTTGTTTCGCAGCATGTATAATTGCTAATACATCGTCTGAAAAATATTTTTTGCCTGAAGATATTGTACTAATTGCTTTTAAAATTATTTCAATTTTTGTATCCTTGTTTAAAAACCATATGCCCCAGCTCGATACACTCGAACAGCATATTCAATTGCATTGTGAATAGATAAAACTAAAATTGGGGTATTAATATTTGCATGAATAATTTCTTTAATGGAATCTAATCCAGATTTTTCAGGCATATTAATATCCGAAATAATCAAATCATATTTGTTATTAATAGCAAGGTTTAACATTTCAACACCATTACTTGTTTCATCAAAATTTACACCAGGCAGTTCATCGGTTAAAACATCTTTTAATCCTCTTCGAAAAATGGCGTGGTCGTCTGCAATTAATATATTCATTTGTTTCGATGTTTTATAATAAAACTAGTCATAAATTTTAAAATAATTACAGTAAATCAAAGAATAAATTTAAAATTTAATTTATTCTTGTTTTTCGCAGAACCCTTACTACAAAAGAGTTTTATTGATTTATGTTTAAACTACGAAATTATTTTTTTTTAATTTCCTAACCAATATTTATTGAAAAATACAATTGCACACCACTGCCACTATTGGTAATAACATTATATGTTCCTCCAATATTTTTTATTCTAGCTAACATGCCTAATATGCCAATTCCGGTTTTATAATCTTCTGTTTTTGGAAAGCCTTGTCCATTGTCTGATAAACAAAATATCAAATGATGTTTATTTTCACTAATTCGTAAAAATATCTCAGTGCCAGAGGAATGTTTTTGAGAGTTTTGAATAAACTCTTGAACTATTCTATAAATATTAATGGCAATAAAATCATTGGGTTCAGTAATTGCATTTATTTCAAGCGAATGTTTAATAGATGTTGCTATATTATTTACAGCAAAAAAGGGTTTAAGAGCACCATATAAGCCTTCTAATTCAAGGTTAATAGGCATTAAATCGTATGAGCATCTTCTAATATCACTCAGTGTACTATCAATTAAACTCTTGAGCTCATTAAACAAACTATTTTTTTGAAATGTTTCTGATAAGATAGGATTTTCTCTTGCAAATTTTATTGCTAGTAATTTAAGAGCCACTAAATTCTGACAAACGCCATCGTGTAAATCAGTAGCAATTCTTTTGCGTTCTTTTTCTTCCGATTCGGTTGAAGCCCTAATGAGTTCTTCTTGAAATTGTTTTTCAATGGTAATATCTTTTGCAATTATCAAATAAGTGTAGTCATAATCTTTACTAATCCCCTCAACCTTATTAATAACTAATCTAAACCAATTTATTGTAAGCGATTTTCCGAAACCTTTTAACTCTATGGATACACTTTTTGCTGTTTGTCTTACCTCTGTAAACTTTAATTTTAAATTTTCTTGAAACTCTGGAGTTATATGATTAAAAAAATCTATACCACCAGAATTTTCATGATCGTAATTTGAAAAGATAATTTTAAATTCGGGAGACAGCTGTGTTACAGAGACTGGAATATGATGAATAATAAAGTCAAGCTCTTTTTGTTTAATTTCTAATTCAAGATATTTTTCTTTGATATCAGTAATATCTTGCATACTGCCTATAACCTGAATTTCGTTATTTTCATCTTTCCATTGATTAGTCGAAACACTCCTTATCCACTTGGTTTTATTATTTATAAGAAGCCTAAATTCCGTTTTAATAGTTTCACCTTTTAGTATTTTTACCCAATCATCTAAAATAATTTGTTTATCTTCTGGATGCACAACTAAAGAAAATTCTTCAAAAGAAATTTCTTTTTTTATTTCTAACATTTCTGTTGATGCTTTACTTAAAAAGGTTTTTCTAGTAGTTAGATTAATTCCCCACGTTCCTGTTTTTCCTTCTTTATTAGCAATTTCTACATATTTTTTAAGCAATAATTCTTTTGAATTGGTAATTGCAATTTGCTTGCTAATTTTTCTTGAGTTAAGATTAGTTTTTTCAAAAGAATAACCTTCGATTTCTTTTGCTACATTTTCCTTCATACTTTATGGTTATATATTATGTTCTATTTCGATTGGGTAAGTAGAAAAAATTATTAAATAAAACTTCTATGCATTTTTAAGACAATTAACGCTGCAATTTAAACTTTATTTTATCCTAAGTTATGACCAAAATCACATTTTTATAATTCGTAGAAGCCATACTACAAAATAGTTTCAGCTAATTTATGTACTTTATTCTATAAATAAAAAATGAATACTTTTTAATCGGCTAATTACTAATGATTACTAAAATAATTTTGCTTATGCATATATTTTTTGTTACCTTGTGCTCTCCAAAAATATTTTTATGAACACTACCTATATTATTGTAATTGCATTAATTTTTATTTTCTTTTGGGGTATAAAAATTATTCGTCCCACACAAAGAGGTTTAATAGAACGTTTAGGTAAATATTCATCTTTTGCTAATCCTGGTTTTCACTGGATTATACCAGTAATTGATAGAATGTTTATTGTAAATGTTACCGAACAAATGGTAGATGCAGAACCTCAAGAAATTATTACTAACGATAATTTAAATGCAAGAGTTGATGCACAAGTTTATTTTAAAGTAAAGTCGGATGAAGACAGTGTAAAAGGTTCTATTTATAATGTAAACAATTACAAATGGCAAATAGTAAACTTAGCCAGAACCACACTAAGAAATATTATTGGTACACTTACACTAAAATCTGCTAATAGTGAACGTGGAAAAATTAATGCAGAACTATACAGAACATTACATCAAGAAACAGCAAGTTGGGGAATACAAATTGTACGTACAGAATTAAAAGAAATAGATCCACCGAAAGATGTTCAAGAAACTATGAATAAAGTAGTAAAAGCAGAAAACGAAAAAATTGCTGCTATTGATTCAGCAACAGCAGCAGAAACTGTTGCTGATGGTGTTAAACGTGCTAAAATTAAAGAAGCAGAGGGTTATAAACAATCAAAAATTTTACACGCTGAAGGTGAGGCCGAAGCCATTAAATTAGTTAACGAAGCCGCTGATCAATATTTTACTGGTAATGCTCAACTATTAAGAAAATTAGAAGCCTTAGAAACGTCTTTACAACACAATACTAAAATAGTTTTACCAGCAGGTAACGAATTGATTAATGTAATAGGAGATATGTCGGGTGTTTTGCCAATCATCAAAAACAAATAAAAATATTACTTAATGTTTATTAAGGGCAATAACATGCCCTTTTTTTATGTCATCAAATTTCAATTAAAGTAATGTAATAATTACTTAGTTTTAAACTTCATTTTTCAAAATTAAAATTAAACTGATGAAGAATTTTTTTTGTATTGGATTAAGCTTATTCATTATAAGTTTCTCCATCGCCCAAAATAAAAAAGTAAGTAATAGTACAAATAAAGTAGTTCAAGTAAATGCTGATTCTATTTTATTTTCTCAACTAAAATATAGATTAATTGGGCCTTTCAGAGGTGGACGTAGTGCAGCAGTAACAGGTAGTTTTAAAAATAAAAACACTTTCTTTTTTGGTGCAACTGGTGGTGGTGTTTTTAAAACTACAGATGCTGGCAATAATTGGAAAAATATTTCTGATAAATTTTTTGGAGGTAGTATTGGGGCAATAGCAATTGCTCCTAGCAGTGAAAATATTATGTATGTTGGTGAAGGAGAAAATACTTTACGTGGTAATGTAAGTGAGGGTTTGGGTGGCATGTGGCGTACTGATGATGGTGGAAAATCTTGGAAGAATTTAGGTTTGAAAGATGCTCGACATATTATTAGAATTGTAATTCATCCTAATAATCCAGATATTGTTTTAGTTGCAGCATTAGGACATTTATTTGGACCCAATAACGAACGAGGCATTTACAAAACCATTGATGGAGGTAAAACTTGGAAGCAAGTATTGTTTGTAAATAACCAAACAGGTTGTAGCGATTTGGTAATGGAATCTGGAAATCCATCTGTACTTTATGCAGGCATGTGGCGAGTGATACGAACTCCTTATAGCATGGAAAGCGGTGGTGACGGAAGTGGTTTATATAAAAGTGTTGATGGTGGAGAAACCTGGACCAATATCTCTACAAAAAAAGGATTACCAAATGGAACTTGGGGTATTGTGGGTGTTGCTATTGCACCATCAAACACAGATAAAATTTATGCCATCATAGAAAACGAAAAAGGTGGCATGTTTATGAGTAATGATGGGGGAGAAAATTTTACTAATGTTAGCACCGATAATAATATTAGGCAACGTGCATGGTATTATACCAAAGTTTTTGTTGACCCAAAAAATGAAAACACCGTGTATTGTCCAAATGTAAATTTTATGAAAAGTGTTGATGGAGGTAAAACATTTAAAAGCATTAGCACACCACATGGAGATCATCATGATTTATGGATTGACCCCGAAAACCCTCAACGAATGATTGTAGCTGATGATGGTGGTGCACAAGTAAGTTTTGATGGAGGCAATAATTGGAGTACATATTTAAATCAACCAACAGTTCAAGTGTATAGACTAAGTGCCGATAATGCTTTTCCTTATAGAATATTAGGTGGTCAACAAGATAATAGTGCATTTAGAATTAAAAGCAGAAGTTATGGCAATGCTATTACAACTGATGATTTTGAAGCAACTGCAGGAGGAGAAAGTGGCTATGTTGTTGCAGATCCGCTCAATCCAGATATTACTTATGGTGGCAGTTATATGGGTTATCTTTCAAGATACGACCATCAAACCAACGAAAACAGATTAATCAATGTTTGGCCAAATGATGGTATTGGTGCAGGTGCAGATGTGCAGCAATATCGATTTCAATGGAACTATCCAATTTTCTTTTCGCCACATAATCCTAAGAAATTATATGTAGCAGCCAATCATGTATTTGTTACTGAAAACGAAGGAAAATCTTGGCAAAAAATTAGTCCGGATTTAACTACTAACGATAAAACCAAACAAGCTGCAAGTGGTGGTTCAATTACAAAAGATAATACAGGTGTAGAATATTACTGTACCATTTTTACTGCAACAGAATCTGAATTAGAAAAAGATGTAATATGGACTGGTAGTGATGATGGTTTAATTCATTTAAGTAAAGATGGAGGCAAAACATGGGAGAATGTAACTCCAAAAGATTGTCCTCAATGGATGATGTGGAATTGTGTTGAAACCGATCCTGTAAGAAAAGGTGTTGCTTATTTTGTTGGAACAAGATATAAGCTGGATGACTTTTCTCCATACCTATATAAAACTGAAGACTATGGAAAAACCTGGAAAAGAATTGATGCAGGAATTAATAGAATGCATTTTACAAGAGCATTGAGAGTAGATAAAAAACGCAGTGGATTATTATATGCAGGTACAGAATATGGCATATATATTAGTTATAACGATGGTGAAAGTTGGCAACCCTTTCAACTCAATTTACCCATGGTTCCTATAACAGATTTAGCTTTAAAAAATAACGATTTAATTGTAGGTACACAAGGTAGAAGCATTTATATATTAGATGATTTAAGTGTAGTACAACAAAACAATTCTGCTGTTACTTCAAAATCTTTACACGTTTTTACACCACATGCAGAATATAGAATGATTGGACGTGGTGGAAGATTTGGTTCTACTGCAAACAATGCAGGAACCAATGTTGCCAATGGAATTACTATTCCTATTTATTGTAAAAACATTGATGATAGTAGCAAATTCAGTATTACTATTTTAGACGAACAAAAAAATATTATTAAAACATTTAACAAAGATTCGAAAGAAAATAAAATTGATTTCAATGCCGGTATGAATCATTTTGTTTGGGATATGAATTATCCTGAAGCAGAAAAAATTCCTGAAGGATATATTGTTTGGAATGGAAATCCTTCAGCACCAAAAGCTATTCCAGGAAATTATTCAGCAAAAGTAAAATTGAATAATGATAGTACCGAAGTAGCATTTAGCATTTTAGCAGAACCACAATACAAAGTGAGTAATGACGAATACAAAGAACAATTTAACACACAAATAAAAATAAGAGATAAGTTTAGCGAAATCATCCATCATTTAAAGTACATTAAAGAATTAAGAAGTCAAATTAATAACTATAAAGATTTATTAGGAAAAGGATGTCCGAAAGATGTAAAACATTTGGCTGATAGTATCATCAAAAAAATAACAATAATTGAAGATGCCCTACACCAAACCAAAGCAAAGAGTAGTCAGGATGTTTTAAATTTTCCTATTCGCTTAGATGATAAATTAAGTGCTTTATACAATCAGGCTGCTGCTGGTCGTGGTGCACCTAATAAACAAGTACTTGAAGTATTTGAAGTATTGAAAACACAAATAGATACACAAATAAATACTTGGAAAACTGTAATGGATAATGAAGTAAAAAGTTTAAACCAATTGATTCACGAAAAGCAATTACCCGTGTTTAGTGTAAAAGAAAATTAATAACTCCTCTTATATGAAGAAACTAATATTCTGCTTTTTGTTATTAAGTTGTGTTAACAATTTATTCTCTCAAACAGAAAGTGAAACCATTAAAAAAGCAAAGGATTTAATTTCAATAAAGAAATATGAATCTGCATTTAAACTGCTTGACAAATACGACCCCAATAATAGCAAGCCTGATATGGTTTTATTAAAAGAAGAAATAGTTTTAAACTATTTTGTTTCTAGTATGATGCACCAATTATTTGCATTAAAAGACTTAAAAGAAAAAGAAGAAATAAAAGATTTTAGAGGTAAAGAAGGCAAATTTGGTATGCAAATGTTTGAAATTGATAAAATACTAGATAGTCTTATTCAGATTTATCCAAACAACTGCAAGCTTTACAAGGGTCTTGGAGATTATTATTATGAAGTACATTTAAAATATGGTGAAAATTGGCTAAAAAAAGAATCTGAATTGAAAGAATTAATAGAAAAAAATTATTTGAAATCAATTAATGAAAATTGTGCAGACTATTTGCCTTATTATGTTTTAGGTTATCTCAAAACTGCAAAAGAACAGTACAAAGACGCTTTAGCATATTATAAAAAATCAATTGAGCTTAATAATAACTATCCAAGTGCACAATATAATTTAGCTTATTCTTATTTATATTTAGATGAGAGAGACAGTGCATTGATTTATGCAAAAAAATCACTAGAAATGTATGAAGATATTGAATATAAAAGTGATGCAGCTAGAATGGTAGCTCAAATTTATCTAGAACTTAATGATGATAAAAAAGCTTTACAGTTCTTTGAAAACGCAAATGAAATTGATCCTGAAAATTATTATAATTTAAAGCCGATTTTAAAATTATATTTAAAAACTAATCATCCTAAAACCAATTACATTAGAAGCAGTTTATTTAATTTATATGCTGGCAATCCTACTATTTATAACGATTTAGAAGAAATTTATATAAAAAATAAAAAGGAGATAGAGTTAATTAAATTTTATAAAGAACAACTTGAAGTTAAAAAGAATAACCTAAAAGTTTTTGGCAATCTTAATTTTTATTTAGCCAAATTTTATACAGATACTGATAAGAAGTTAGCCAAAAATTATTTTATCACTGCTAAAAACTCGTTTGCAAAAGTACTCAAGCCAAATCATGAGATTTTTCAAATAATTAATGATGAAATAAAACAATTAGAAAAGTAAAACAATAGAGTTTTAATAATTAACCCTCTTTTTTTTGATAATGTCTATTTGTAATATTTATCCTACTCTTTCAACAACATTTATAGCTAATATCCGTTAAAGATTAGATAGGTAAATACTATCTATCTATTCCTATTTATCAACTTTATAACGTTGTGCTATTATGTATGTTTTAAAATTTGGAGGAACTTCTGTTGCTAATGCTGAAAATATTAAACGCGTTGCTGAAATTGTATTTAAATACCACCAAAAAGCATCAACCATTGTTGTGGTTTCTGCAAGCTCAGGAATAACAGATAAATTAATTCATGCAACACAATTTGCCTCAATTGGTAATGCTGATTATTCAAAAGCATTAAATGAAATAGAAGTTCATCATAACAACTTGATAGAACAATTAATTCCAAAAAATAGACGAGATGAAATTTCAAGCATTGTTCAAAACATTTGTGCAGAATTAAAAGATATTTGTCATGGTATTTTTTTATTAAAAGAATTATCCAATAAAACTAGCGATAGAGTAGTAGCATTTGGCGAGTTACTTTCTTCACAAATTATTACAGCACATTTTTCTTCATTGAATATTGCTGCAGGTTTTAAAGATTCAAGAGAACTAATTAAAACCAATTCTAATTTTTCAAACGCAGTTGTAGATTTTGAATCTTCAAATCAATGCATTCAAAAATATTTTTTAAACAAAAATCATCAAGTTACTGTACTTCCTGGTTTTATTGCTCAAGATCTTTTAGGCAATACAACAACATTAGGTAGAGGTGGTTCAGATTATACTGCAGCTATTGTTGCTGCTGCATTACATACACGTGATGTTGAAATTTGGACAGATGTAAGTGGTATGATGACTGCAGACCCCAGAATGGTTCAAAATGCAAAAATTATTCCTCAAATTTCTTTTCAAGAAGCTATGGAGCTTTCACATTTTGGAGCTAAGGTGATTTACCCACCAACATTACAACCTGTGATGAAAAAAGATATTAATGTATGGATTAAAAACACATTTGCTCCAGATGATGTTGGTACAAAAATCACTAATGATAACATTGAAAGCACCAGTAATATTCGTGGCATTTCAAGCATCAATAAAATTGCTTTACTTAGTTTAGAAGGTAGTGGAATGGTTGGCATTCCAGGATTTTCAAAACGATTATTCGAAGCTTTATCACAAGAAAAAATTAATGTTATTCTCATCACTCAATCATCTTCTGAACATTCGATTTGTGTGGCTATTGAAGAGGGTTCTGCAACAAAAGCAAAAGACATTATTGATGAGACTTTTGCTTATGAAATTGAAATAGGAAAAGTTGATCCATTAATTGTTGAAACCAATTTATCAATTGTTGCTTTAGTAGGTGATAACATGAAAAATCATAGTGGTATTAGTGGTAAGATGTTTAGTGCCATTGGGAGAAATGGTATTAACATTCGTGGTATTGCTCAAGGTTCATCAGAAAGAAATATTTCAGCAGTAATTTCTTATGCAGATGTAAAAAAATCATTGAACGTTTTACATGAAGAATTTTTTGAAACTACATATAAACAAATCAACATTTTTATTGTTGGCTTAGGTAATGTTGGTGCTAAACTTTTGGCACAATTACAACAACAACAAGAATATCTTCAAACAAAAATGTTGTTACAATTACGTGTGTTGGGTATAGCCAATAGTAAAAAAATGTATTTTGATGATGAAGGAATTGATTTAGCAAATTGGCAAGATGTCATTAACAATGGTGAGACCATGGACATTGCAAACTTTGCCAACATCATTCAATCGAAAAATGCTCGAAACTCAGTATTTGTAGATGTTACAGCCAATGAGAATATTGCACTGAACTACGAATTATTTTTGAAAAAAAGTATTTCTATAGTTGCTTGTAATAAAGTAGCAGCATCCTACCAATATAATTACTATAAAAAATTAAAGGATACTGCTAGAGAATATAATTGTCAGTTCTTGTTTGAAACCAATGTTGGTGCAGGTTTGCCAGTAATTGCAACTTTGAATGATTTATTAAGAAGTGGTGATAGTATCAATAGCATCAATGCGGTGTTGAGTGGTACTTTAAATTTTGTGTTTAATCATTACGACGGTAAAAAACTTTTTGCTGATGTAGTGAAACAAGCACAAGATGAAGGTTATACAGAACCTGATCCACGTTTAGATTTAAGTGGCACAGATGTAATGCGTAAGATTATGATTTTAGCCAGAGAGTCTGGTGAACATATAGAAATGGAAGACATCATTTGTGAATCATTTTTACCTGAGTCATGCATGCAAGGTTCAGTTGAAGATTTTTATAAAGCCATGGAAAAAGAAGAAGCTCATTTTAAAACAATTTTTGACGTTGCAAATAGTGCAGGTAAAAAAATAAAATTTGTTGCTTCCTATCAATCTCAGGCTGGTAAAAAAGGTAAAGCCAGTGTAGGTTTACAACATATAGATCCTCAGCACGACTTATATCATTTATATGGAAAAGATAATATCGTATTGTTTTATACCAATCGATATCCTGAACAACCTTTAGTAGTTAAAGGTGCTGGTGCTGGTGCTGAAGTTACTGCTAGTGGTGTATTTGCTGACATTATGAGAGTAGCTAATCAATAATAATTTTACATGAAAACAATAAAAATAAAAGCTCCGGCTACAGTTGCCAATTTAGTTTGTGGGTTTGACATTATTGGTATGGCTTTAGAACATCCACAAGATGAAATGGAGTTGACTTTATTAAATAAACCACAACTCATCATCAAACATAAAGACAAATATGGTTTACCTACAGTACCAGAAAAAAATGTTGCAGGTGTAGCTTTGCTCGCTTTAATGAAAGCATATGAAAAACCAATTGGTTTTAAAGTAGTGATTAATAAAATTATAAAACCTGGAAGTGGTTTAGGCTCAAGTGCTGCAAGTGCTGCAGGGGCTGTTGTTGCAGCTAATAAATTATTAAAAAATTATTTTACTAAAGCAGAGTTAGTACAATTTGCCATGTGTGGTGAGGAGTTAGCTAGTGGTGCAAAACATGCAGATAATATTGCACCCTGCATTTATGGTGGTGTTTGCCTAATTCGTTCTCATAGTCCATTAGATATTATTCCTCTAAAATCTCCAAAATTATTTATAACAGTTGTTCATCCACAAATAGAAGTAAAAACTTCTGTAGCAAGGGCAATTTTACCTAAAGAAATTTCATTAAAAAAAGCAGTAAAACATTGGGGTAATGTGGCTGCTTTAGTTGCAGGAATTTTACAAAATGATCATGAAATTATTGCAAGAAGTTTGAGAGATGAAATTATTGAACCCATAAGAAGTAAATTGATTCCTGGATTTGATATAGTGAAAAAAAGAAGCTTAACTGTTGGTGCTTTAGGTGGAGGAATTTCAGGTTCTGGTCCATCAATATTTATGTTTAGTACAACAAAAAAAAATGCAGAGAAAGTAGAAAAAGAAATGATTGAAATTTATCAAGAGCTAAAAATTGAAGCAAAAACTTATGTATCAAAAATTAGTAAACAAGGAGTAAGTGTAGTTTAATTTTTTTATTAATGAAGTATTATAGTTTAAATAATAAATCTGTTTTTGTAGATTTTAAAACAGCCACAATTAATGGACAAGCACCTGATAAAGGATTATATTTCCCTGAAAGAATTCCAAAAATAACACAACAATGGATTGAGAATATTGAAAACATTTCGAACGAACAAATAGCTTTTGATGTAATAAAACCTTTTGTAGGAAATTGTATTCCAGATGAAGTTTTATTTGATATTGTTTCTGAAACAGTCAACTTTTCTATTCCATTAAAACAAATCAATTCAAATATTTCTTCTTTAGAATTATTTCATGGACCCACATTGGCTTTTAAAGATGTTGGTGCTAGATTTATGAGCAGGTGCTTGGGATATTTTTCAAAAGAAAAAGAACAAGAATTATTAATACTTGTTGCAACTTCTGGAGATACTGGAGCTGCTGTTGCTAATGGTTTTTATAATGTACCAGGAGTAAAAGTGTTGATATTATTTCCTTCTGGTAAAGTAAGCAGTGTTCAAGAAAAACAATTAACAACACTTGGTAATAATATTCATGCCTTAGAAGTTGAAGGGAGTTTCGATGATTGTCAGGCTTTAGTTAAACAAGCTTTTTTCGATAAAGAACTCAATCAAAAAGTTTTTCTTACTTCAGCAAATTCAATTAATGTGGCTCGTTGGTTGCCACAGCAGTTTTATTATTTTTTTGCATACAAGCAATGGGCAGCAAAAAGCAATCCACCAGTTATTGCAGTGCCTAGTGGAAATTTTGGAAATATTTGTGCAGGAATTTTAGCACAACAATCAGGCTTGCCGATTCAACATTTTATTGCAGCTTGTAATGCCAATGATACTGTGCCAGAGTTTTTACAAACCCATCAATACACACCAAAATCAACAGTAGTAACTATTTCGAATGCTATGGATGTAAGTGACCCAAGTAATTTTATTAGAATATTAGAAATCTTTCATCAAAATATAGATGCTATAAAATTAAACATGAGTAGTTGTAGTATTAGTGATGCAGCAACTGCAGCAACCATAAAAAGAATTCATCAAGAATATCATTATTTATTAGACCCTCATGGTGCTGTGGGTTATTTAGCTTTAGAAAATTATTTAAAGCAACATCCTCAACAAAAAGGTATTTTTTTAGAAACTGCACATCCTATAAAATTTTATAATGTTATAGAACC
>JANLVQ010000158.1:0-18805 GCA_031364085.1 Chitinophagaceae bacterium | reverse complement strand
GGAGAAGAAAAAGATAAACCTACACAAATTTGGACTCAAGGCGAAACAGAAGCAACCAGCGTTTGGGTGCCAACAATTGATAAGCCTAATCAAAAAACAACTCAAGAATTTTATTTAACTGTTCCAGATAAATATGTATCTCTTTCAAACGGCAAATTAGTTTCTCAAATCAAAAATAAAAATGGTACAAGAACAGATTATTGGAAAATGGATTTGCCACATGCCCCTTATTTATTCTTTATTGGTGTAGGAGATTACGCAGTGGTAAAAGATACCTACAAAGGCAAAGAAGTGAGTTATTATGTAGAAAAGGAGTATGGTAAAGTTGCTAAAAGAATTTTTGGTAATACACCCGAAATGATGAAATTTTTTAGTGAAAAAGTAACAGGTGTTGAATATCCTTGGATTAAATATGCTCAAATTGTTGGAAGAGATTACGTAAGTGGAGCAATGGAAAATACTACAGCAACCTTACATCAAGAGAGTGCACAACAAAATGCCCGTGAGTTAATAGATGGAAATAAATGGGAAAGCACCATTGCTCATGAATTATTTCATCAATGGTTTGGAGATTATGTAACTGCAGAAAGTTGGAGCAATTTAACAGTTAATGAAAGCTTTGCAGATTATAGCCAGTATTTATGGACAGAATATAAAGATGGTAAAGATGCTGCAGGAGAGGAGAATGACAATGAAATGCAAGCTTATTTAAGAAGTAATAGCAGCAAAAAAGATTTGGTACGTTTTTATTATGCCGATAAAGAAGATATGTTCGATTTAGTGAGCTATCAAAAAGGAGGTAGAATTTTAAATATGCTTAGAAATTATGTTGGTGACCCAGCATTTTTTAAATCGCTTAATAAATATTTAACAGATAATAAATTTGGTACTGGTAATGCACAAAAATTAAGATTATCCTTTGAGGCAATTACAGGTAAAGATTTAAATTGGTTTTTTAATCAATGGTATTTTAATAGTGGTCATCCTAAATTAGACATTTCCTCAACTTACAAATCAGATGATAAAAAAGTTCAATTAATTGTTCAGCAAACACAAGATAGTTTAAAATTATTTCAAATGCCTGTAGCTGTTGATGTTTATACAGGAAAATCTAAAACACGCTATGATGTATGGATGAAAAATAAATCGGATACTTTTTATTTTACTGCTACATCAAAACCAGATTTTGTAAAATTTGATGGAGATAATGTTTTATTAGCAGAAAAGAAAGAACAAAAAAGTCTATCTGAATATGTAGCTCAATATTATCAGGCAGCACAATATTTAGATAGAAAAGAAGCTATTGATTATGTAGCTAAAAATAATAAAGAGGTAGAAGCAATAAATTTATTAAAAGCTGCTATAAAAGATCCTTATTACAAATTAAGAATGAGAGCCATTAAAAATTTGCAAGATGTACAAGTTGATGATGTAACAATTAAGCAAATTGAAAAAATTGCCACTGCAGATGCATATAGTTTAGTTCGTGCAGAAGCTGTTGACTTTTTAGGAAACTTAAAACAATTAAAATATCAAAATTTATTTTTAAAAGCTGTTAAAGACTCATCATACTCAATTGCTGGTGCAGCTCTAGAAGGGTTAGGAGAAATTAATGAAAAAGTAGCTTTAGAATTATTGCCTGAATTAAAGAAAGATATGAAAGGCAGATTAAAAATTGCTGTTGGGAAAATTGAATTATTAACTAAGACTGATAATGACTTTGATGAAATGCTTAAACAATACGAGGGTTTAGGAATGTTAGAGAAATTTAATGACTATGGCAATTTTGCTTTTTATGTGGGTAGATTGCATAATATTGAAACCTTTAAAAAAGGTGTTGATGCGTTAATAAAATTTAGAAATATGGTTTCACCCTTTGGCCAAGGGATAAAGGAGTTGTTAAACAAGACTTTAGTAGAAATCATGAAAACCAAGGAAGCCAATAAGACAAAGGACCACACCCAAAATTTAGACGCACAAATAGAATATATTACTGAAAAACTGAAGGATTAAAAATAATAAAAATAATAATAATAAAATTTGGGTATTAAATAATCTTATTATATTTGTTACGGTTTTTCATAGGATATTGGATTTTAAAAACGGGGCTGGATATTTATCCTGGCCCTTTTTTTTATGCTTTAACCTAATTAAATATTTTTTAATTCAGCAATAATTTCCTGTAAAGCTTTTTTAGAGTCGCCAAAAAGCATGGAAGATTTTGGTTGAAAAAATAATTCATTTTCAATACCAGCATAACCAGGTTTCATACTTCTTTTATTAATGATAATGTGTTTTGCTAATTCAACTTCAAGTATTGGCATTCCATAAATTGGTGAGGTTGGATCATTTTTAGCTGCTGGATTTACCACGTCATTTGCACCTAAAATTAATACAACGTCAGTGCTTTTAAATTCTTCATTGGCTTGTTCCATTTCAAGTAATTTTTCATAGCTAACGTCTGCCTCAGCCAATAACACGTTCATGTGGCCTGGCATTCTACCAGCAACAGGATGAATTGCATATTTAACCTCAACACCTTTATCATTTAATAATTTTTCTAATTCATGGCAGCTATGTTGGGCTTGTGCCACTGCTAAGCCATAGCCTGGAACTATAATAACTTTATTTGCATAACCCATAATAGTTGCAGCATCGTTTAATGAGATTTCTTTATAACTACCTTGTGATGTTGAGCTAGAAGCTCCATTATGCTGATTGCCACCAAAACTGCCTATTAATACATTTTTTAAACTTCTATTCATTGCTTTACACATTAATAAAGTCAATAAAGTTCCCGCTGCACCAACTAAAATTCCACCTGTAAGCATTACTTTATTATCATAAAGAAAACCACCACAAGCAGCTGCAACACCTGTAAAAGAATTTAATAAAGAAATTACTACAGGCATATCGGCACCACCAATGGGCAAAACAAAAAATACTCCATAGGTTAAAGCAACTACTGCAATAAAATAAAATAAATAATAGTTATTAATGTTTAAATTAATTAAAAGATAGGAGGCTAAACTTAAAACAACACCCAATAATATTACATTGATGATGTGCTGACCAGGAAATGCAAAATCTTTAATACTTCCATTTAATTTACCCCAAGCAATAATGCTACCTGCAAATGAAATTGAACCTATAATTAAGCCTAATAATATTGTTAACAAAACACCAGTTTCAATACCGCCTGAGTTTATTAAGGAATGCAAATGTCCAAACTCAATGAATGAAATTAAAGCAGCACAAGCACCACCCATTCCATTAAAAAGGCTTACCATTTCTGGCATTGCAGTCATTTTTACTTTTTTTGCTGCAAGTGTTCCAATGATTGAACCTATAATTAAACCTGCAAAAATCCAAGGATAGTTACCCAGTTTTTGTCCATCTTTTTCGTATAAAAATATAGTTCCAAAAATGGCAATGCTCATACCAGCAGCAGCAATTAAGTTTCCTTTTCTTGCAGTTAATGGATGCGATAGCATTTTTAATCCAAGTATAAAAGTTACACTTCCTATTAGATAACATAGTGTGAGAATATTTAATTCCATAATGATTTATTTTTTGCTACAAAGGCACAAAAACACAATTTTTTTTACAAAAGACTCATGCCTAATTACAAAAGGCTATTATTTCTTCTTCTTCTTAAACATTTCCAACATTCTATCAGTAACTACAAAACCACCAACAACATTTAAAGTGCCTAAAACAACTGCAATTAATCCAAGAATAAGGGCTATGTAATTATTAACATCTGCTTGTCCCATTACTATTATAGCACCAATAATTACAACACCATGTATTGCATTTGCACCACTCATTAATGGCGTGTGTAAAACACTAGGAACTTTTTCAATAATTTCAATTCCACAAAAAATCATTAAAATAACTATGTAAATTATTTGTTGATGTTGGTTAATGAATTCAAGAATATTTTGCATAGAATAATTTTATGAGATTAAGGTTGCTACTCTTTCATTTACTATTTTTCCATCATGTGTAATGCAAGTTCCTTTCACTAAATCATCTTCAAAATTTAAATTAATTTCACCTTCTTTAGTAATAATAAGTTGTAAGAAATTCAATAAATTTTTTCCGTAAAGTTTGCTTGCATCAGTAGGCATGGTACTTTGTAAATTACTGTTGCCCACTATCGAAACACCATTCTTAGTTTTAAAGGTTTCGTTATTTTTTGTTTGATTTGTATTTCCTCCGGTTGCAGCAGCTAAATCAATAATTATACTTCCATTTTTCATATTAGCAATCATATCATCTGTAATAAGTATTGGAGCTTTTTTTCCTGGAATTTGTGCTGTAGTAATTACCACATCTGCTTTTGCAACAGCTTCAGCAATTTTTTTTTGTTGTTTAATTTTATATTCTTCTGTTTGTTCAACAGCATATCCACCAGCTTTACTAGCATCTTGTGCACCTTCAACCTCAATAAATTTAGCTCCCAAACTCATCACTTCTTCTTTAACTGCTGGCCTTGTATCAAAAACTTCAATTACAGCACCTAATCTTTTTGCAGTTGCAATAGCTTGTAAACCTGCAACACCTGCACCAAGAATTAAGACTTTAGCTGGTGCAACCGATCCTGCAGCAGTCATAAACATGGGAAAATAATGAGGCAATAAATTAGCAGCTTGTAATACTGCTTTATAACCTGCGATATTAGCCTGACTACTTAATACATCCATACTTTGAGCTCTTGTTGTTCTTGGTATCATATCCAAACTAAAACAAGTAATAGATTGCTGGCAACATGCAGTAATGATATCTAAGTTTGAAAGAGGTTGATACACACCAAGAATAACTGCATTTTTTTTTAATCCATTCAATTCAATTGGATGAATAAAAAATAAGATATCTGATTGTTTTAGAACATTCTCTCTCGATTCAATTTTTACACCTTTTATTGAATAAGAATCGTTAGTTGCAAAAGCAAGCTCACCTGCGTTTTCTTCAACTAAAACTTTAATATTTTTCTTTATCAAAGCTTCAACTTGTTCGGGTAAAAGCGAAACTCTATTTTCGTATTGGGGTTCTTTTAATATACCTACAGTCATTCATAAATTTTTGCTTTGCAAATTTATGTGAATATTAGTTCTGTAATCTGATAGAAATCATGATTTTGGTTTAGTTTTTTTCGTTTATTAAATAGTATTAACTTTAAATACTTTATTAATAAAAAATACTGCAATAATTATTATAATACATTTTATGTTACAATATTTTAAAACTTATTCTAAACAAGATATACTTGCCATAACTAAAATCAGAAAGTTTGAAACTAAATTAGGAGAACAAGTTCAGGTTATAAAGTCTTTAGAAAATTTAGAAAATGAGTTAAAAAATAGCAAAGCTAAATTTGTTTTATTTGGAATTCCAGAAGATATTGGTGTTAAAGCTAATGGGGGTTTAGGAGGTGCCGATAGTTGTTGGATATCATTTTTACAATCTTTTCTTAACATTCAAAGCAATGATTTTTTAGATGGTAGTGAAATTATTTTATTAGGTCATTTTGATTTTAACGATTTATCTAAATTAATAGAATCTTATGCCTTAAAAGATGATGAAAGATTATCTGCTTATCGTCATGCTGTAAATACTATTGATACTGCAGTTGAGCAATTGGTTCATATTATTACACAAAATAAAAAAATGCCTATTGCCATTGGGGGTGGCCATAATAATGCATATCCATGTATTAAAGGTGCTGCAAAAGGTTGGCATAAAGCAGGTGTTATTTCTATTGCAGAAATTAATGCCATTAATTTAGATGCACATGCCGATTATAGACCTATGGAAGGCAGACATAGTGGTAATGCTTTTAGATATGCAGAGGAAGATGGATACCTAGAAAAATATTGTGTAATTGGGCTACACGAAAATTATATTACACAAAATACTTGGATGGATTTGGTAAACAATCCCTTTGCTGATTGCATTACTTATGAGGATATTTTTGTTAGAGAAAAAAGAAATTTTATGCAAGCCATTGCACATGCTGCAGGCTTTACTGAAGAAACTTTATGTGGCATAGAGTTAGATGTAGATTGTATTGAACATGTTTTAACTAGTGCAGCAACACCTGTAGGTATTAGCCCTTATCATGCAAGGCAATATATTAACTATACTGCAAGCACTTGCAGACCTGCATATTTGCATATTTGTGAAGGTGCCACACATTTAAGTGATGGAAGAGAAGATACACAAACAGGAAAATTAGTTAGTTATTTAGTTAGCGATTTTGTAAAAGCTATTTTAGATGTGTTGAATGATATTGAAGATGTATAGTTTTAATTATTTGATTAGAAGGCCTGAAAAATAATTAAAATATTTTTTACTTAATGCAAGGTTAATGGAAGTTCATAAAAATAAAATAAAGAAGAAATTACTGGATTTGATTTAATAACTCTTGAAGAAAGTGAAGGTATTATTTATGCCTTGTCTAAAAATTTAAAACTTATTTATTACAACCCAACATGGAGAATTTTTGCAAATGAAAATGGTGCAAACGATGCTGAACTTAAAATAAAATCTTTAGCCCAACCAATAATCGATGCCCTACCTGAACCTTTTAAGAATTATTATTTAAGTAAATTTAATGAGGTACTTAAAACTGGAAAAGTTTGGCATTTTGATTATGAATGTTCATCTGCAGAAACCTATAGATTATTTAATCAAATTGCCCATCCATTTAAAAATGGTAAAGGAATTATTGTTGTAAATAGATTAAGGGTTGAGATGCCCATGTCAAAAACTAATCGAAAAATAAAAAAAGCACTCGAGCATCTGTATCTGCAAGAAACAGGTTTTATAAATCAATGTTGTAATTGTAGGTGTATACAGAGCGTAAAAAATAAAAAAAAATGGGATTGGGTGCCAGAGTGGGTTAAACAAATGCATCCAAATACTTCACATACCATTTGCCAATTTGTTTTGATTATTATTGGAAATATTTTAAAGTAAAATTTTCGAATAATTAAAATTTGATATTTTATTTTTTTGCAAAATATTCTTCAAGTTTTTCGTAACGAAACGAAAATATTTTTTCTACTTGTTTATCTACAAATAATTTTCCAGCTATCCATCCAAAAATTGATTTTCCAATATCATAGTGTAAAATATCTGTCATTAAAGTTCCACCTTCTACTGCTTTAAAATGATGTTCGTGATGCCAAATATTATAGGGTCCTTTTCTTTGTTCATAAACAAAAAAATGCATGTCTTTAATATGTGTAATTTCAGTACACCAATTAATCGAAATATTAAGTAAAGGTTTTATTTTATAGGTTATCATTAATCCCTCATACATCTTATTGGGTACTTTACTGATGATTTCAAATACTAAATCATCTGGGGTTACTTCATTTAAATTTTTTGGTGTTGCAAAAAAATCCCAAGCTTGCTCTAGGGTTATTGGTAAAAATTGTTCTTGTTCTAATCGTTGCATATTTTTATTTTCTAAGTATAAATTTAAATGGAATTGCTAATCTTTTACTCCAAGCTTTTTCAGAATGATCTTCGCCAATAAATTCTTTGGTTATCCAGCTTGTTTTGTTAAAACCTTTTTGTTTCATTATTTCATTAACTATTAACTGATGTGGTTTATACAAACTATCTAAAGTTGCAGTTCCATAATCGAAATAAATGGAATGATTTTTTGGTGAGGGGAGATGATTTTTTAAATATTGTTGAAATGCTTGAGGTATCAATGTTGTGTTTCTTTGCAAACTACCTATCCAATGTGTAGATAAACATGCAGCTGCACCAAAAATATTTGGATAACAACAAATGGCATATATAGAAATTAAACCACCCATGCTTGAACCAGCAATAAAGGTATTTTCTTTATTTGTTAAAGTGCTGTAAGTAATGTCAATAAAAGGTTTTAATTCATTTACAATAAATTTTAAATAAAAGTCGGCTTGCGTTTTTCCTTCCAATTCTTTATTAATAATACTATCTTGTAAACTTTTATTTAGGTATGATAAAGGCTTAGTAGGAAAATATTCTGAGTGCCTAAATTTTCCATTATTCCAAATACCTACAACAATGGTGTTTTTAATTTTATTTGCTTTAATCAGTGTTGTAATAGTTTCATCAACTTTCCATTCTTGTTTATTCCAAGTAGTTGTGCTATCAAAAAGCATTTGTCCATCGTGCATATACAAAACAGCAAAATTTTTCTTACCATCATAATTGCTCGGCAACCACACATCTACATTTCTAGCATCAATAAATTGGCTTTTAAAATTCACTATTCTTTCAATTCTTCCTGCACTTACCAATTGTGATTGGGCAATACAAAGCTGAAATTTATTGAGAAAAATTAAAATCAAAAAAATATTTTTCATGATTGATAATACCATTTACTTCTTTTTACCCGATTGCTCAATATCTCTATTCAATTCAACAATATCAACCTGTTGAGAAAAATCTCCTATTAACCACCTGCTATAGTAATCTGCTAAAAGCCAAAAGAAATACTCATTCATATCGGTGTATGCGTGTCTTTGACCAGGAAAATTAAAAAAGTCGAAACGCTTATTGGCTTTAATTAATGCATTAACCATTCTAATAGTATTTGCAGGGTGTACATTATTATCAATATCGCCTGTAGTTAATAATAAATGACCTTTTAAATTTTTAGCTAATTCAGGATTTTTTTCTATGTTATATAAAAAAGTAGTATCGCCTTTTTCATTAACTATTTCCTTTACGCCATGATGTTTTTCACTCCACCATCTATTATAAACAGCATTATCATGATTACCAGAAGATGATACAGCTACTTTAAAAAATTCTGGATAAACCAACATGGCTGCGGTGCTCATAAATCCTCCACCAGAATGTCCATGAATGCCTACTTTACTAATATCAATAAAACTATATCTATCTGCTAATTGTTCAATAGTAATTTTTTTATCTGCCAAGCCATAATCTCTTAAATTTCCATATCCAAAATTATGATACCATTTTGATCTGCCAGGATGACCTCCTCTATTACCAACTGTTACCACTACTAATCCAATCTGAGCAATTCTATCTGTTCTTGTATTTGGAACACTGAAAGATTTATTTACAGCTTCAGTTTGTGGACCAGGATAAACATAAGCTACAACAGGATAAGTTTTTGTACTATCGAAATTGTAGGGTTTATACATGACGCCATATAAATCTGTAATGCCATCATCTGCTTTAACAGTAAAGGTTTCAGGAAATTTATAGCCAGTAGCAAATAAATTTTTTAAATCTGCTTTTTCTAAATCCATAACTTTTTTGCCATCTGCATTGTATAAAATAGCAGTTGGAATTGTATTAACCCTAGAAAAATTATTTAAAAAGAAAGATTTATTGTCATTCATTTTACTGCTATGATCAAAATCTCCTGGATTTAATAATTTTAAACCACTTCCATCAAAATTTATTTTGTATAAATGAGTATAATAAGGGTCTTCGTTGGGTTCTCTTCCATTGGCAATAAAGTATAAAATATTTTTCTTTTCGTCAATACTTGCAATGTCCTCACAATGAAAAGAGCCAGAAGTAATTTGATTATTTAATACTCCAGAACTATCGTATAAATAAAAATGACCCCAACCATCTCTTTCACTCCACTGAATTAAATTTTGTCCATTATTTACTAAACCCAACTTACGAGTTTCAACATAAGTATTCATGCGTTCTTCAATCAAAACCTTTACAGTATTGTTGTTGATGTTAACCTGACAAATATCAATTCGTTTTAAATCTCTGCTAGTTCTATTAAAATAAAATTTATCATTAGTGCCCAACCAAACTGATGGACGCCAATCATCATCTCTTGTATTTACTTTATTATTTGCAGACCAAATGTTTAAGTTTTGGTCTTTAAATTGTCTGATGTCTAATTCTTTTTTCGTTTTAGTATCCATATTAAATAAGTAAACATATTCAATCGGAGATTCTTTTTCGCTAGGCATTTGATACTTGTAAGTTTCTAAGGTTGGCCTAGGTTCGGTAATACTATTGATTACCCATAAGTCTTTTACTTTACGAGAGTCGGTAATGTTTTTTACAAAATATTTTGAGTTAGGCGACCATAATATTTGTGTTGGTTTTCGCTTGTTTTTATTTTTTTCTTTTTCAACATTGGTTTCGTTTTGAGAATTCCCATATTCAAAATATTCAACACCATCTTTGGTAAGTTGTTGCTCTACTATTGTAGTGTCATCTTCATTGATTAAAGCCTTTTCATAATTTGCTTTATCCATATAATACAAATTATATTTCTTGGCAAAAACAATGTTTTGTCCATCTGGAGAAATAGATGCCCAACGAGGATTTCGTTTAGGCTTTTTAAAATCACTTAATTCAACAAGTTGTCCAGTGTTTACATTATATTCAAAATAAAATATTTTATTTTCTTTTTTTGGCTTTTCAGTTATTTTTTTTGAAGTAGAATCTTTTTTTGAAGTAGAATCTTTTACTTCAATTTCCTGTGAGCTTTTTACTTCAAACTGAATCCAGTTTTCATCTTTAATAAATCGTAAACTATCAATGCTTAAATGCTGAGCATCAAAGGGATCTTTAACAATTTTAGTTATTTCTGCTGCAAGTTTTGCATTATCGAACAATAATTTTTTCTCAGCTTTTACAGGATCAACTATATACCAATTTTTTCCGCTGGGTGTTTCAAACTCGTACCAAAATCTGTCTGAAAGCTTTAGCCAGTGAGGGTCTACGTTTAAGCTAAATACCATTTTTTCTAATCGTTTGGCTGAAAATTTAGCAGCTAAACCATAATTAGCTTTTGCAGAGTTTTGTTGAGAGAATGAATTGATGCAAAAAATGCATATAGTAATTAGCGTAAAATACTTTTTCATTACATGTTATTTGGGCAATGAAAATAAGAAAATAGTAATTAGTAAGTAGTAGATAGTGGTGAGTGGAAAAATTTTGATAAGAATTAAATAAATATGTGACCCCGCAGGGACTCGAACCCTGGACCTACTGATTAAGAGTCAGTAGCTCTACCAACTGAGCTACGGAGTCAATATAAATAATTTACCAAGTTTTTTTGGTAGAAGATTTTTTTAAAGCAAATGTTCTAACAATATTAAATCCAAATCTAATGTCTCCATTTCCCCATTTACCATTTGTGTTTGTAATAAATCCTCTTTCATTCATGCCAGTTGAGTTAGAGCAATGTAACTGAAATACATGACCACCAGTTTCTATGTCAAAACCTAAGGATAATGAATTTGTTGTATTGGCAAGTTGATTAAATTGATAAAAATATTCAGCATTAATTGCCACTCGTTTTGAAATTTTAATTCTTCCAGCAGTTCCTAAAGAATATAAATTATTATCATCAGTAATTAATGAAACTGCGTTAATATGTACTAATGATGGCATAAGTTGTAAAGAAAAGTTATCATTGAATTTTCGAGCAATAAGTAATTGATGTGCAAACGACATTCGATTACTAAAACTTAAATCTGGCGTTGTTTTTAATCCATAATGCATGGCTGATAAAACATAAGCTATGCTGATGGGAATATTTGTTTTACCAGAACTTTGTTGTAAAATTTTATATTTAAAAAAAGCATCAATTTCTTTATCAACAGTACTTCTGCCAATGCCAATATTTAATTTATTAGTAATGCCATAATCAAATCCCATACGCATAGTTGCATTATCTAAACCAAATAAATTATATGAACCAGAACTTAGAAACCCAAAACGATGAGATATTCTAAAATCTAAATTATGCTTACCAACCATTTCAACTGTATGCGAATTAACTACTCTAGTGCTTTTAAAGGCTGAAGTAATTTTGTTTAAAGTATTGTTGTCTGATTTTTTTGATTCTGTTTCTAAATCTGCAAATAAGTCAACAGGTTTGCTTGTATCAGATTGAGCAAAAATTTTATTTGAATTGTTACAGCATAAAATAATTGTAAAAAATATAGAGATTTTTTTTAGCATAATTAGCTTTGGTTAATTTATTAAAATTTAATTAATCGTATTTGCAAACTATTGTAGTTTCAACTTCTTCAGCAATTTTTTCGCCAATATATTTTCCCGTAATACCAAAATCTCTAACTTTAATTTTAAAAGTGGTTTGTGCTTTTATATTGCCTTTGTTAACTACAATTGTACCATTGGTGTTTATTTTTTTTGAAACGCCATGTATGGTTAAAATGCCTTCAACTTTTACGTTATAAGATCCATCTTTTGTAAAATTAACCTCGCTCAAATTAATAATATTTCCTTTAAAATCTGCTTTAGGAAACTTAGAACTTTCCATATAGTTTTCGTTAAAATGTTCTTGCATTAAAGCATTTTTAAAGGTGAAACCTTTAATTAAAAGCATAAAAACCAATTGCCCACTTCTGTCTGATAATTTACTAAGGGTTTGACTATTGGTTGCCTCAATAGTTTCTAAAGGAGTGTTTGCATTAATACTAATACTTCCACTTTTAGTAGAGTAAATTTTTTCTTGACTAAATGCAGCAATAGAAGATGAAATGGTTAGGATAAAAACAAAAAGTTTACGCATATAAATTTTTTTAATTATTTAAAGCTCCATCAACAATCCATTTATTCACTTTGGCAATATCGCAAGAGTTTAGCTTTGCAGCACCTTTAGGCATTCTACCAGTTTTAAGATTTTGTAATAATAAACCTCCATTACTTCCAGGGTTTGTATTAACCCAGTTCTTAACAGATATATAACTATCTAATTTTATGCCACTTCCAAATGAATTTGCAGTAGTTGTTGCATGGCAGTTATAACAATTATTTTCTAAAATAACTTTAACATGAGCACTATAGGTTACATTAATAGAATCGCAAGCAAACAAAATTTCTTTTTTATTGTTTTCGCAACTTGTAGTAGTTAATACAATCAAAAAACAAATTGAAAAAATTAGTCCAAGAAAACTATTCTTAATCATGTACAAAATTTTATTTTCTAAAGATAGTAAATTGAAAATAGAGACTTAATTTTTTTCAAAATAATTCAAAAATATTTTCATCTATTTAGTATTTATTATTACAATGCATAACATTGTAGACTTATTTAGTTAGATGAAAATTTTAGCAACCTTTATTTTAACATTGTGCAGTTTAATAAATTATGCTCAAGAAGTAACCAGCAATGACTCATTAAATAATATTGCTAACCTCTCAGGAATTATTGTTTATTCTAATAAATTTCCCGAAAAAATAAAAAGAGTTGCCCAAACAGTCACTGTTATTAACGATAAAAAGGTAATCAATAATCAGTCTAATACAGCAGACGTATTAATTAATACTGGAAGTGTTTTTGTACAAAAAAGTCAGCAAGGTGGTGGAAGCCCTGTTATCAGAGGATTTGAAGCTAGTAGGGTACTCTTAATGAATGATGGTGTAAGAATGAATAATGCTATTTACAGAGCAGGTCATTTGCAAAGCATCATTACAATTGATAATACAATTTTAGATAGAATAGAAGTTTTATATGGTCCTTCATCCACTATTTACGGTAGCGATGCATTGGGTGGCGTAATTAATATGTATACTAAAAATCCTATTCTTTCATCTAAACAAAAAAATGTAATTAATGCAAATGCAATGATACGTTTTGCGAGTGCAAGCAATGAAGCAAGAACCCATGTTGACATAAATTATGGAAGAAATAAATGGGCTTCGTTAACATCAATCACTTTAAGCAAATTTGGAGATGTAATTCAAGGAAATCAAAGAAGTTCTGCCTATCCAGATTTTGGTAAAAAGAATTTTTATGTTGAGAGAATTAATGCTGTGGATAGTGCTTTAGTAAATCCAAATCCAAATAAACAAATAGCAAGTGGATATAAACAAATTGATCTTGTTCAAAAATTACTCTTTCAATCAAAGCTTAATGTACAGCATGTATTGAATATTCAAATTTCAACTACTAGTGATATTCCAAGATTTGATCGTTTATCCGAAACTACAAACGAAAATCCAAGTTATGCCGAATGGAACTATGGTCCTCAAAAAAGAAACTTATTTGCTTATCAGTTTTCTAAAAATAATAGCAATAATTTTTTTCGAGAAATAAAAATTAATGCTAATTACCAAAATATTGAAGAAAGTAGAATTACCCGAAGATTTAAAAATAATAATCGAGATTCTCGAATTGAAAAAGTAGATGTGTTGGGCTTAAGTATTGATGCAAAACATTATGTTGGAAAAAATGAAATGCAGTTTGGTATAGAAACTTATTACAATAGTGTAAATAGCAAAGCATTTCGACAAAATATTGTTACAGGAAGTCGAAGCAAAATATCAACACGATATGCAGATGGTGCAACTAACATGACATACTCTGGAGCTTATTTACAACACACTTATAAAATAGCAGAGAACTTAACTTTGAATGATGGAGTGAGACTGAATTTGGTTACCTTAAATGCTAACTTTATTGATACTGGCATTTTGCATTTGCCATTTACAAACGCCTCACAAAATAATGTTGCTTTAACAGGAAATATTGGATTGATATATGGTTCAAAGAAAAATATACGTTTATCAGCTTTGTTGAGTTCGGGTTTTAGAAGTCCCAATGTAGACGATTTAACTAAAGTATTTGATACAAAAATTGGGTATGTTGTTATGCCAAATAATGAAATTAAACCTGAGAGAACTTATAATGCAGAAATTAATTTTAGTCAATCCTTATCAAAATTCAATTATGGTTTTTCTATTTTTTATACCAAGTTTATTAATGCCATTGTAGTAGATAAATTTTTGTTTAATGGTCAATCTACATTAAATTTTCAAGGCGTTATTAGTGATGTTTATGCACCACAAAATAAAGCAACTGCATATATATATGGTTTTAATGTAAATGCTTCTTTAAAATTAACATCTAGTATAAAAGCAGATGTTACATATACTTATACTTATGGTAGATATAATAACAATAATGTTACCATTCCTTTAGATCACATACCTCCAACATTTGGTAAAGTATCAGTTCAACATCAATCAAAGAATTTTTATTTACAACTAAATACATTATTTAATGGATGGAAAAAAATTGAAGACTATAATTTAAATGGAGAAGATAATGAACAATATGCCACTAAAGATGGTATGCCCAGCTGGATGATTATTAATTTTCAATCAACCATTAACCTAAGTAAAAATTTAAATTTGAACTTAAGTGTTGAAAATATTTTTGATAAGAATTATAGATATTTTGCTAGTGGAATTTCAGCTCCAGGAAGAAATTTTATTGTTACACTAAAAACCCAGTTATAGCTTACATTGATTAAAACAAAAAAAGCAATTCGATTGAACTGCTTTTTTAAATATTTTTTCTTTTTTATTATGCTTTCTTTTTAGCTAATTGGCTTTTTAAATTAGCAGCTTTGTTTTTGTGAATAATACCACGTTTTGCTAATTTATCAATCATAGAAACTACAGTTGGTAATTTAGTTTCGTATTCGCTTACTACCTCTAAAGTTTTTAAATCTCTAATAGCATTACGTGTTGTTTTGCCATGATAACGATTTCTATCTCTACGTTTAGCTGCTTGACGCGTATCTTTTTTTGTTGCCTTGTGATTTGCCATCTCAAATTTTTATTTTCGGACGGCAAAAGTAAGGAGTTGAATTGTATTTTTACTAAAAAAGTTTATCTTTTTTGATTTTAATGACAGTTTTGTTTTGTTAACTGTTACATTCTGTACTAAAAAGCTTAAAAATATCCATTTAAACAAACGATATTTGCACACAATTTTTAAGCAGAAACGAATTTGTTAATGAAAGATTTTTCTTACATCACTAATCAGCACCCCAGTTTTATAGAAAACATGTATCAAGATTTTCAAAAAAATCCTGATGGTATTGATGTAGATCTTAAAAAATTCTTCGAAGGATTTGATTTTGCTTTTACAAATTTTGATAAAAATGGGGAAGTAAAATCTCCATCAACAACCACAACTATTGCTCAGTTTGATTTAAATAAAGAAATTGCTGTTTATAGATTGATTTTAGGGTATAGAAATAAAGGTCATTTAATTGCAAAAACCAATCCAATACGTGAAAGAAAAGATCGTGGAGCCAATTTGCAATTATCATTTTTTGGCTTGTCGGATGCCGATTTAAACACTGAGTTTTATGCAGGAAATTTCCTAAATCTTGGTAAAATAAGTTTGCAAAAAATTCTCAACCATTTAAACAAAGTATATACAAGTACTATTGGTGCAGAATATAAATACATAAATGATCAAGATAAAATTGATTGGTTGGTAAATGAGTTAGAAGTTAAAAATCTACAGCCATTATCCATCAAAAAAAGAAAAAGAATATTAGAAAAACTTAATCAAGGGGTCATATTCGAAAAATTTCTTCATACAAAATATATTGGTCAAAAGAGATTCTCTTTAGAAGGTGGTGAAACCACTATTGCTGCATTAGATGCCATTATTAATACAGCAGCCAATAATGATGTTGAAGAAGTTGTTATTGGTATGGCTCACAGAGGAAGGTTAAACATTTTAGCAAACATCATGGGTAAAACCTATGAACAAATTTTTAGTGAGTTTGAAGGCACTGCCAAACTAGATCAAACTATGGGCAGTGGAGATGTAAAATATCATATGGGTTTTGGTAGTAATGTAACCACAATAGATGGAAAATCAATTCATCTAAAATTAATGCCAAATCCTTCTCACCTCGAGGCTGTAGATCCTGTGGTGCTTGGGTTTGCTCGTAGTAAAGCTGATGTTTTATATAAATCTGATTACGATAAAATACTTCCAATTTTAATACATGGAGATGCTTCAGTAGCTGGTCAGGGTATTGTTTATGAGGTTTTACAAATGTGTAAATTGAATGGGTATTACACAGGCGGAACTATTCATTTTGTAATTAATAATCAAATTGGGTTTACAACAGATTTTGATGATGCTCGAAGTTCTAATTATTGTACTTCAATTGCAGCAATGGTGCAAGCTCCAGTATTACATGTAAATGGAGATGATGCTGAAGCCGTTGTAAAATGTGTTGAAATTGCAACTTTATATCGTCAAAAATTCAATAGCGATATTTTTATCGATATGGTTTGTTACAGAAAGCATGGCCATAACGAAGGCGATGATCCAAAATATACACAACCGCAATTGTATGCTTTAATTGATAAGCATCCAAATCCAAGAGAAGTTTATACCAACTATTTAATAGAAAATGGTGAGCCCGATGCTCGTGAGTTAGCAAAGGAAATGGAAAAAAAGTTTTGGGGGGATATGCAAGAAAGATTAGATGAAGTGAAACAACAACCCTTGCCTTATAAATATCAACCACCAGAATTAACCTGGAAAAGTTTAAGAAAGGCTACTGCTGCTGATTTTGATGCTTCTCCAGAAACAAAAATTTCAGAAGACGAAGTGAGAAAATTGATTGATGGTTTGATGAAATGGCCAGAGGATTTTACTCCATTAAAAAAAGTTGAAAAATTACTTCAAGAAAAAATTAAATTACTTCAAACACAAAATAAAATTGATTGGGCAACAGGCGAGCTTTTGGCTTATGCAAGTTTATTGGTAGAAAATAAAATTGTTAGGATGAGTGGTCAAGATGTTAGTAGAGGAACATTTAGCCATCGGCATGCTATTTTAAGAAATGAAGTAAATGATGAATTTTATAATCGTTTAAATCATTTTCAAGATAATCAAGAGAAGTTTCATATTTATAATTCTTTACTAAGTGAGTATGGGGTATTAGGGTTTGAATATGGTTATGCAATGGCAAACCCAAATGCATTAGTTATTTGGGAAGCACAGTTTGGCGATTTTTGTAATGGTGCACAAACCTTGATAGACCAATTTATTGCTTCGGGTGAAGAAAAATGGAATAGAATGAATGGGGTTACTATGTTATTGCCTCATGGTTACGAAGGTCAGGGTCCTGAACATAGCAGTGCGAGAATGGAAAGATTTTTACAAATGTGTGCAGAGCTAAATATGGTTATTACAAATGTTACCACATCGGCCAATTTATTTCATGTGTTACGTCGTCAATTAGCTTGGCAGTTTCGAAAACCATTAATTATCTTTTCACCAAAAGCCAACTTAAGATTTCCAGGAACTTATAGTCATATTTCAGAATTTTCATCTCAAAATTTTCAAGAAATCATTGATGATTCTTTTGTACAAGATGTTACACATATTAAAAAAGTATTGTTTTGTTCAGGCAAAATTTATTTCGATTTAGCAGAAAAACAAACTAAAGATAATATTCAGGATACAGCCATCATTCGACTTGAACAATTATATCCTCTACCACAAAAACAATTAGATGCCTTATATAAAAAATATAATAAAGCTGTGTGGTTTTGGGTACAAGAAGAGCCTTTAAATATGGGTGCTGCATCGTTTTTAAAAATGAATATCAAAGGAATTAATTTTGGAATAATTAGCCGAAATGCAAGTGCATCAACAGCTACAGGTTATTTAAAAGTGCATAAGGTAGAGCAGGATGAAATTATTAAAATGGCATTTGATATTTAATATTAAATTGAAAGAATAAAAAAATTATATGATTGATATTATTGTACCAACAGTTGGAGAGTCTATTAGTGAAGTCACTTTATTAAAATGGACTAGACAAACAGGCGACTATGTTGAAAGAGATGAAGTAATTGCTGAATTGGAAAGTGAAAAAGCCACTTTTGAAGTGAATGCAGAAAAAGCTGGTGTTTTAAAAACAATGGCACACACAGGAGATACTATTTTAATTGGTAGTGTTTTGGCTCAAATTGATGAAACTGC
>JANLVQ010000137.1:0-10845 GCA_031364085.1 Chitinophagaceae bacterium | reverse complement strand
TACTTCAAAAAAATGAAGCACTAGAAAGTAATGTTCAGATAGATGTATTAAAAATGGTTGTTGTAAACAGATACAGTAATGCCCCAATTGCTAAAGCTTTTATTAAAAATTTTGGTTTGAAAAAAGGAGCTTTAGCATCAACAGTTGCACATGATAGTCATAATATAGTAGCTGTTGGAGTTGACGATGAAAGTTTATGCAATGCTATTAATAAAGTAATTGAATGTAAGGGTGGTGTAGCTGCATGTAACCAGCAACAAACTTTAATTGTACCATTACCAATTGCAGGATTAATGAGTGCTGAAGATGGCTACAAAGTAGCTGCAGACTATACTACAATTGACAATTTTACCAAAAATGAGTTGGGCTGCATTTTACAATCTCCTTTTATGACTTTAAGTTTTATGGCACTTTTGGTAATACCTCATTTAAAACTAAGTGATAAGGGTTTATTTGATGGAGATGCCTTCAAATTTGTATAATTCACAATCATCTTATCGAACTAAACTCTAACCAATTAAATTATAGCTGTTTTGAACATAATTTTTGTTCAAAAAAATCGTTATAGCATATAACTTGACAGCCGTACCTATGCATCAACTGTATCCATACAGTTTTAAAAATATTAAAAAATGGGCCAAAATTATGCTCATTGCATTCGCGTCTATACAAGTTCAAGCACAGAAACCTTTAAAATTTTCTGAACCATCTTATACAAGTGGAGGTGTTAATTATGCATTTTATGCAAAAGATAAAAACTCAATAAAATCTAAAATCATAGCCTTAAACAAAAAAGGAATATTTAGCAGAAAAGATAAATTTGTTGGTTACACTTTAAGATTAGAAAATAATGTTAGGCAGGAGCAAACAGGTGAAATTGCATTAAAAGTAATTAATCAATCTGGAGTAATCTTATATCAGGATGTTGCTGGTTTTAGTATGAGAAAAAAAGGAGAATTTGAAAAAAAATATTTCTTCGATGTTTCTCAAATGCAGCCTGGTTATTATACATCAACCATATCAATTTCATCTGCACAATATGCAGATTCAGTAAGCTACACATTTGCATTTGAACCAACAACGGCAGCAACAACAGTTTCAAGTGCCCCATCAGATTTTGTGAATTTTTGGGAGCAAGCCAAAAGAGATTTAAATAGCACAAGAGCTGATATTGCCATTCGCCCAAGACCAGATTTATACAGAAAAAATCATAATACATTCGAAATAGAATATCAATCTGTTGATAAAGCAATAATTTATGGCTGGTTAACAGTTCCTGCAGATAAAAGTTCTCATCCAGTTTTATATATTATTTCAGATTATCAGAGTGAATTAATTCCTGAGTACAGAAAAGATGTTGCAGTATTATCTATCAACACCAGAGGTACTGGACCAAGCAATCAAAATTATAATTTGGGTTACGACCAACTAGGCTTGTACAATATTGCTGATAGAAATAAATACTTTTTAAAAGGGGTGTATTTAGATGGCTTAAGAGGAGTTGATGTAATTTTTCAAGCAGCAAATCAACTTCATTTAGATACTAGAAAAATTGTTGTGCAAGGTGCTGGATTAGGTGCAAGTGTTGCAGCCTATTTAGGTGCTATTGACACCAGAGTTTCAGGTGTTGTTTTGGAAGCTCCAAATTTTTTAGGATTTTCAAGTTTACTGAATAGCAGTCAAGGTTTTCCTGCTTCTATGTTTAATAGTTCAATATTTCAAAGAAGAATTACAAAAGATAACGTTTTAAATACTTTGGAATATTTCGATCCAATTTATTTTGCACCATATATCAGCAATAGAATTTTGGTAGGCTATAGTTTAAACAACAGCAATACCCCAGCACAAAACGTAATTCAATTTATAGATCAGTTAAGAATAAATAAGAAAGATAAATACGAGTGTAAAAATTGTGGAAATACTTTAAATAAAGGATTCTATGGTTTTAAAGAAACATGGTTGAAAGAAAGATTTGGACAACCATAAAAAATAAATAAACTTTATAAAATCATTTCAATGAAAAGCAACATATCAAAAAAAATTATAGCTGTTTTGCTTACTATAAGTTTTCTGCAAACAGCTAAAGCAGGTTTTCCTATTGGAAATGGTAGATGGTTGCTTGCTCCAACTTATACTAAATACTATGCTGATGGTTATTGGGATAATACTGGTATTTACAACAATTTTGCTAAAAAAGGAAGATACGAATCTGATTATTTTGGATTATTTGGTGGTGTTGGAATTGGAAGAGATGTGGATTTAGTTTTCAATATACCTTATGTTCAACAGCGTTATTTAGAAAATGGGCAGATTCAAGAATCACTTTCTGCTGTTGGTGATGTTATTGTTGGTTTATCTTATTTTATTAATCATTTTGATTATTATAAGCATCTTTCTATAACTGGCTCTCTTATTTTTCCAGCATACCCTTCAATTGAACAAACCTATTTGTTACCAGGTTTTAATTCAACTGGTGGAGAAATTAAAATGGGTTTAGCAGGTACAAATACCAATTATTTAAAAGATACTTATTACGATGTAGAAGCTGGCATTAGAACTTATTTTAATGCTGGTGGACCAACCATGTTTTTTGCAAATGCCACCCTTGGTGTTCCTTTTAATGAAGATTGGAAATTAAGTGGTACGCTAAATCTTTTAAGCTCAAATAGTAATACAGGTTTTTTAACCCCAACCAATATTTTCATCAACAGAGATTTTTCATATTTCCGTGGAAATATTTCTTTAGGTAGAAGAATTAATAGAAATATTACATGGTGGGTAAGTATTTTCAGAGATTTTACTGGTAGAAGTATTGGTCAAGGTCAAGGATTTTCAACCTTTATGGTATTTAAATTCTAAACTATTTCTAGTTCATTTATACGAATACTTATTTTTGCCTAATGACTTTTTTCAAAATCAATTGGGATGCATTAGGTGTTACTGTTTCTATAGCATGTGCCATACATTGTGCTATTTTGCCTTTAGCATTAAGTAGTCTTCCATTATTTGGCATTAACATAATAGAGAATATTTATTTTGAATTTGGAATGATAGCTTTAGCTTTTGTTGTTGGTGCTTATTCATTATATCATGGATTTAAAAAACACCACCATAAATGGCTGCCTTTTATTTTATTTTCAATTGGAATACTATTTTTAGTTTTGAAACAAGTTTTTCATGATTGGCATTTATGGCTGTTATTGCCTGCAGTTTTTTTTATTATCTATGGTCATTTTTTAAATTTCAGATTTTGTAGGCATCATAATCATGCACACAAAGAAGATTGTGACCATTAGTCTTTTCTTTCCTGACAAATTTCTATCAATACACTATTTGTAGTTTTGGGCTGCAAAAAAGCAACAAGTTTATTGTCTGCTCCAGGTTTAGGATTTTCATGAATCATAGTAAATCCTTCAGCTTTTAACCTTTCAATTTCTTGGTAAATATCCTCTACCAAAAAAGCAATATGATGTATGCCTTCGCCTTTTTTTTCAATGAACTTAGCAATCACTCCATCTTCAGTTTTGCTTTCTAATAATTCAATTTTGGAATCACCCACTTTAAAGAAAGCAGTGTTCACATTTTCACTTACCACAACTTCTGTTTTATAACAATTAGTGTTGAATAATTTTTCGTAGAGTGTAATTGTAGAAGAGCAATCTTTTACTGCAATTCCAATATGTTCAATTTTTATCATTTTTTGTATTACGATTAATGGAAAATCAATTTTTTTTAGCTATTTATTAACCCAAAAATAGGGTTCCCTGCTTAAATTTGCAGTTGACAGAAGCAAAAATAAAATTATACATGTTAAAATTACCAGTTTATTTAGATAACAATGCAACAACTCCTATGGATCCAAGAGTTTTGGAAACAATGATTCCATACTTTACAGAGCATTTTGGAAATGCAGCAAGCAGAAACCATCCTTTTGGTTGGGAAGCTGAAGAAGCTGTTGATTATGCTCGTGAACAAGTTGCAAAATTGATTGGTGCAGACCCGAAAGAAATTATTTTTACTTCTGGTGCAACCGAAGGTGATAATCTTGGAATAAAAGGTGTGTATGAAATGTATGCATCTAAAGGAAATCATATTATTACTGTTACAACAGAACACAAAGCAGTTTTAGACACTTGCAAACACATTGAAAAACTTGGTGGTGAAGTAACTTATTTAACTGTTAAGGAAGATGGTTTAATTGACTTGAGAGATTTGGAGGCTGCAATAAAATCAACTACTATTTTAATTGCTGTAATGTATGCCAATAATGAAGTTGGTGTTGTTCAACCCATAAAAGAGATTTCAGCAATTGCCAAAAAAAATGGAATACTTTTCTTTTCAGATGCAACACAAGCAGTAGGTAAAATACCTGTTAATGTAATTGAAGATGGTATTGATTTAATGACCTTTACTGGTCATAAAATGTATGGACCAAAAGGAATTGGTGCTCTTTATGTACGTAGAAAAAATCCAAGAGTAAAAGTTACTGCACAAATGGATGGTGGTGGACATGAGAGAGGCATGAGAAGTGGAACTTTAAATGTACCAGGAATTGTAGGTTTTGGAAAAGCTTGCGAATTGTGTATGCTTGAAATGGAAAAAGATGCAACACACACATCTGCATTAAGAGATAAATTAGAAACAGCTTTATGCCAAATTGAAGAGAGTTATGTAAATGGAAATAAAGAATATCGTTTACCACATGTTAGCAATATTTCTTTCAAACATGTTGAAGGCGAAGGCTTATTAATGGGCTTTAATAAAAACATTGCTTTAAGTTCAGGCTCAGCTTGCACTAGTGCATCTTTAGAACCAAGTTATGTTTTAAAAGCTCTAGGTTTGGGAGACGATTTAGCACATAGCAGTTTACGTTTTGGATTAAGCAGATTTACAACAGAAGAACAAATTGATTATACGATCGAACAAATAACGAATACAGTCTTAAAACTAAGAGACATGAGTCCGTTATGGGAAATGTATAAAGAAGGAATTGATTTGAATAGTATAGAATGGGCACACCATTAACATTGACGATTTTTGATGTACGATTTACGATTTGTCGTTCACCAAAATAAACAGTTTGAAAATCGTAATTCGTATTTTTAAAATTTAAAATTATTCAACCATGGCATATTCAGATAAAGTGATTGACCACTACAGCAATCCAAAAAACGTTGGAACACTTGATAAAGCAAGTAAAAATGTAGGTACAGGTTTAGTTGGTGCACCAGAATGTGGGGACGTTATGCGTCTTCAAATTGAAGTGGATGATGCAACAGGTATTATTAAAGATGCAAAGTTTAAAACATTTGGTTGTGGCTCTGCAATTGCATCTTCATCATTAGCTACAGAATGGTTAAAAGGTAAAACTGTTGACCAAGCTATAACTATTGACAATATGGATATTGTTGAAGAGTTAAATCTTCCTCCTGTAAAAATTCACTGTTCAGTTTTAGCAGAAGATGCTATTAAAGCAGCAATTAACGATTACAGAGTTAAAAATAGTTTAGAGCAATTAGTGTTTGAAGAAAAAGGAGTTCACTAAATAATGTTGAATTTTGAATGCTAAATGTTGAATTGTTTTTCTCATTTAAAATTCAAAATTTAAAATTCAAAATTATTTCAAATGGTTGCTACAGAAAATAGTATTTATATTTCAGACAAAGCAAAAACAAAGGTTTTAAAACTTATGGAAGAAGCCGGGGTAACCAACGACTCTTCATATTTTTTAAGAGTTGGTGTTGTTGGTGGCGGTTGTAGTGGATTAAGCTATAAACTTGATTTCGATAATGAAGTTAAACCAATGGATCAAGTTTTTGAAGATAATGGATTGAAAATTGTTACAGATTTAAAAAGTTTTTTATACCTAGTAAACACTGAATTAGATTTCAGTGATGGCTTAAATGGAAAAGGATTTTATTTCAGTAATCCTAACGCTAGTAGAAGTTGTGGTTGTGGAGAGAGTTTTGCAGTTTAAATAATTGTTAATTGTTAGTGGTTAATTGTTAATGATATGAGTAAAAATATTTTAAAAGAGAAGAGCTTTTTCTTTTCAATTAAAATCGTTAAATTGTATCAATTTTTATGTGATGATAGAAAAGAATATATCTTATCTAAACAGCTATTGAGAAGTGGGACATCAATAGGAGCAATGGTTAGAGAAGCAGAACACAGTGAGAGTAAAGCAGATTTTATTCATAAATTGGCAATTGCACAAAAAGAAATTAACGAAACAATTTATTGGTTGGAACTTTTACAAGCTACAAATTATTTACCCCAAATCCAGTTTGAAAGCACTAACACAGATGCAATAGAAATTATAAAAATTATTACCGCTGTTATCAAAACAACTAAATTAAATTTAAAATAATTAACAACTAACAATTAACAACTAACAATTAACAATTAATAATTATAAAAATGTTCACTCTCCCTACCCTACCCTATTCACACAATGCATTAGAGCCATATATTGATGAATTAACCATGCAGATACATCATGGCAAACATCATCAAGCTTATGTAGATAATTTAAATAAAGCCATTGCAGGAACTGAGCATGAAAATAAATCTCTCGAAGAATTAGTAGCACATGCAGGTGCAATTTCTGCTGCTGTTAGAAATAATGGTGGTGGACATTGGAACCATACTTTCTTTTGGGAAAGTTTAGCACCAAATGCAGGTGGCGAACCTACTGGAGAATTAGCAGATGCTATAAATACTGCTTTTGGTAGTTTCGAAGAATTTAAAACAAAATTTGCAACTGCTGGAGCTACTCGTTTTGGAAGTGGCTGGGCTTGGCTTGGTGTTAAAGATGGTGGTTTAGCCATTTGTTCAACACCAAATCAAGACAATCCTTTAATGGACATTGCAGAATGCAAATGCACCCCAATATTAGGAGTTGATGTTTGGGAACATGCTTACTATTTAAAGTATCAAAACAAACGTGCAGATTATTTAACTGCTATTTGGAATGTAGTGAATTGGAACAAAGTGGCTGAACGATTTAGATCAGCAAAATAATTTTTAAATATTACCTTATTCAAAATCTCCTTCAATAAAAGGAGATTTTTTTTACTCTACATTTGCCTTATGAAAAAGTTATATTATTATATATTATTCTTTGTTGTACTAGTTGGTTTTTTTTGGTTAATGTTATCGCAATACACACCATGGTTTAATCAAAGTGCTATTAGCAAAAGAGGTACTGTACAACCTTTTCAATTCATTAATCAAGATAGTGCAAGTTTTAACAATGCAGATATGTTAGGCAAAGTTTGTGTAGTTGAATATTTTTTTACTACGTGTGCAGGCATTTGTCCTAAGATGAATAAAAACATGAAAGAAATTTATGAGCAGTTTAAAGATGAAAATAATTTTTTAATTGTATCACATACCTGTCAACCAGAAGTAGATTCAATTCCTTTACTCAAAGCATATTCAGAAAAAATGCAAGCCAATACAAACAAATGGACTTTCATTACAGGAAGTAAAGACAGCTTATACAAAATGGCTCGTTTTAGTTATGGTTTAGATGATCCTAAAAATGCTGTAGAAAATATTAGTGACGATTTTATTCATACACAATTTTTTGCACTTATTGACAAAGCAGGAAATGTTAGAGGTGGTGTATATGATGGATTAAAGAAAGATGAAGTGGAGCAATTAAAAAAAGATATTAAACAATTATTGAACGAAAAAAATCCTATAAAAAATTTTAATGGAGTGTTTAACTAAAAGAATCAATTAATAATTGTGCTTTCTTCTCTCCAATTACTTCAGTTAAATTTTTAAAACTTTGTTCTTTAATTTTTTTGATGGATTTGAATTTTTTTAAAAGAGCAGTAATTGAACTTGGTCCTAAGCCTTTAATATTTTCTAACTCATTTTTTATAGCACCTTTGCTTCTTTGGCTTCTGTGAAAAGTAATTCCAAAACGATGTACTTCATCTCGAATTCTTCGAATAAGTTTTAATCCTTCGCTATTCCAATCTAATTTAATTGATTGCTTATCTCCTTCAAAGAATAATTCTTCTTCATTCTTTGCCAAACCAATTACAGTAAATTTTCCTTTCAATCCTAATTCATTAACTCCTTCAAGTGCTGCACTCAGTTGGCCTTTCCCTCCATCAATAATCACTAGTTGTGGAAATAATTTTTCTTCTTTTACATATCTGCCATAGTGCCTCATTAAAGTTTCTTTCATGGATGCAAAATCGTTAATACCACTAACGGTTTTAATATTAAATTTTCTATAATCAGATTTTAAAGGTAATCCATCTCTAAAACACACACAAGCACTTACCGGAAAGCTTCCTTGAAAATTAGAATTATCGAAACACTCAATATGTATTGGTGTCTCTTTTAGCTGCAGATTTTTCTGTAACTCTTTTAAAATAGCATATAATTGATCTGAAGTTTTATCTTCGATTTGTGTAATTTTTCTTCTCTTCAATTCTTCCTTGTAATAGTTTACATTTTTAAGAGACAACTCTAAAAGTTTTTTCTTATCGCCTGCTTTAGGAATTGTAATGGTGATATTTTGTTGAGGATAATCAACTTCAAAAGGAACAATAATTTCTGTTGATATACTATTAAATGCATCTCGCATTTGAGCAATTGCAAAACTTAAAGTTTCAGCTTCGGTTTCGTCTAACTTAGTTTCTAATTGTTGTGTATGTGTTTGAACAATTGTGCCATTATTAATCATTAAATAATTTACATAAGCATTATCATCTTCTTTCAAAATACTAAATACATCAGCATTAGTAACATTCTTACTTACAACAACTGATTTTGCTTGATAGTTTTGTAAATGTTCTATTTTCTTTTTTAAGAATTCTGCTTTTTCAAAATTCATTTGCTTTACTAATAAATCCATTTCTGCCTTATAATGTTTAATTACATTAGCAACATTTCCTTTTAAAATTTCTTTTAAATGTTGTAATCCTTCTGCATATTGCTTTGCTGTTTGATAGCCTTGACAAGGTCCATTACAATTTCCTAAATGATATTCTAAACAAATTTTAAATTTATTGGCTTGTATGTTTTTGTCGGTAAGGTTTAATTTGCAATTTCTTAGTGGTACATATTGTTTTATTAAAGTCAACAATTCTCTTACATAAAAAACCGATGTAAATGGACCTAAATACTCTGAACCATCATTGTATTTTTTTCGAGTAAAAAAAACTCTTGGAAAAGACTCTTTTTTTATAACAATATAAGGATAAGTTTTATCATCTTTTAAACTAATATTATACTTAGGTCTGTATTCTTTTATCAATGCATTCTCTAACAACAAAGCATCTTGCTCAGTATTAACAATTGTAAATTCAATTTTACAAATACGTTGTACTAACTCAACTGTTTTATAATTTTTGGGATAATTATTAAAGTAAGATGAAACTCTTTTTTTTAAATTTTTAGCCTTGCCAACATATATTATAGTGTTGGCACTATCAAAGTATTTATAAATACCAGGTTGCTGAGGTAAATCCGTTGCAAGTTTTAAAAAATCTTCAGGGCTCATTATGCGATGAATGTAATCTATTACTATTCTATTTTATCATTCCAATTAATAAATTCTTTTTCGATAATTTCTTTTTTTGAAGGAGGTTGTTTTATTGTTGAAATAGTTAAGCTTTTACCTGCTTTCCAAAAATATTGTTTTCGAATGATAGTATCGCTTTGTTGAAAATTCATCACAACAAAAATGTTTTTTAATTTCTTTGTTTCGATACTTAATAATGTTGTGATACTCTTTATGCTGTTAGAGGTATCTAAAGAAGTAGTGATAAATGAAATACTTTGTGTTGATAAATCTTCAAAAGATGTTTCTTTATAATTTTCTTTAGTAATTGTAATGTTTAGTAAAGGTTTGATGATTGAAGAAAATTTTTCACGACTTAATGCCGAGGAGTCTTTCTTCTTTTTTCCAATTTGCTCCTTAGTAATATATAAGAAATAGGGAGTTTGAATAACATCGTTAGCATCTGCAGCAAGTAATTCAATTATAGGTGCAAATTGAAATGTGTCTTTTTGGGTAATGTTTTTTTCTGGTGTTTTTTTTGATTTACAAGAAACTATAGTAATCACAAAAATTAAAAAATAGAATATATTTTTATACATCTTGTAAAAATAATAGGTACTGAAAAGATAATTGTAAATGTTATTACAAAGGTTTTGTAAATCCTATTTGTATACCATAATCAATTCTGTATTCTTTAATAGGATATAAATCGTTGTAGGTTGGAAGTTGTTGAAATCTTACTTGAGGACCTAAGAACCATTTTAGGTTTTTAGCTTTCAAAGTAAAAAACATATTAGTACTAGCATTCACATTAAAACGTCTGAAAAAAGGACTTGCATCTGTGTAATATTTATAATCTGTAGACACAATGAAGTTGCTTCTATTCAATGAAACAGTTGGTTGAATAGAACCTGAGAAGCTTAATCCCCATTTATGTCCATCAATAACATCCCATTGCAATCCAATAGGAATTGATAACTCGTATAGTTTATTTTGGAGACTAGTTTTAGCACCTAATGCATTTTCAAAATTGGTACTAAAGCCTGAAATTGCTGAATAAGTATTTAATTGATTATTGTTTACATAGTTAATGTTTGCAGCACCGTATGCATTAAATGCATCAATATTATATTGTCTGATATCAAATTGAATACCAGCTTTTAAGTATATTTTTTTTGCTAGTTGAAATAAAACAGCTCCACCAATTTCAGCACCTAACATAGGTTTATGAATTACAACGTCATTAACATTTTTATTTAATGCTAATCTATCAGTAAGGGTTGATAAGTAATTTGCTCTAGACTTATCATCAGCTA
>JANLVQ010000119.1:0-11250 GCA_031364085.1 Chitinophagaceae bacterium | reverse complement strand
TTAAAAAAGCCAAAGAAAAAAATTGGGATCTTTTACGTTTAGGTTTATTCAGTATTGTTTTTATTTTAATGGGTTATAGCACTTATTTTACTACAATGATTCGTAGCAATGCAGACCCTGCCATTGACATGTACAATGTTGATAATCCGAATAGTTTAGTAGGATATTTAGCTCGTGACCAATACGGAGATTTTCCAATACTTTATGGACAAAAATTTACTTCCTCTCCTATTCAAGATATGGAAACGGGAAATAAGTATCAAAAAATTGGCGATAAATATGAAGTGATTGGAAAGGATAGAAAGTTGCTATATATGCCAAAAGATAAAATGACTTTTCCAAGAATGTGGGATGCTAGCGACGATCAAAATCATGCATATTATTATGCAACATACTTAGGTTTAGGCAGAGTTAAAGATCAGCAATCTGGCCAAGAAAAATGGGATGATGAAGATGGCAAAAGACCAAATTTTAAAGATAATATCAGCTTTTTTACAGGTTATCAATTCTATTGGATGTATATGAGATATTTTCTTTGGAATTTTGCTGGAAAACAAAACGATTATCAAGGATTTTTTATTGGCAATGCCAGAGATGGCAATTGGAAAACTGGAATAGGTTTTGTTGATAAAATGATGTATGGTGATCAAAATAATTTACCACAAACAACCATAGAAAATAAAGCCAATAATAAATTGTATGGTTTGCCTTTAATTCTGGGTATTATTGGATTTTTATTTCATTATAAACGAAAAGGTTCAGATGCTTTAATTAATTTTTTACTATTCTTTTTTACAGGTGTTGCCATTAATATTTATTTAAATCCTGCAGGTTTTCAACCTCGTGAACGAGACTATGCTTATGTAGGCAGCTTCTATGCTTATGCAGTTTGGATAGGCTTAGGAGTAATGGCTGTTGCAAGTTGGTTACAGAAAAAAATGAATGGTTCAATAGCAAGTATATTAGCTGTAGTTTTATGTTTTACTGCTGTTCCATTAGTTATGGCACAACAAGAATGGGATGACCATGATAGAAGTACTAAAACTATTGCTAGAGATTTAGCCAGAAACTATTTAGAAAGTTGCCCTAAAGATGCTATTTTATTTACGTTTGGTGATAATGATACCTACCCACTTTGGTATGCTCAAGAAGTTGAAAATATTCGTCCAGATATTAGAGTTGTTAACTTTAGTTTATTAGGAATCGATTGGTATGTGAATCAAATGAGATATAAAGTAAACGAAAGTCCTGCCATTGATGTGATTTGGAGTGCAGATCAAATTCAAGGAAGAAAAAGAGATTATGTTAGATATCAAGCCAATGCTTCTTATCCAGATGGCACTTATTATGATTTATATGATATCATGAAGAATTATGTTGGAAGAGATGATAAAGATAAAATACAACTAACAGATAATGAAACTGGAGATTTTATCAATACTATTCCAACAAAAAAATTATCAATTCCGGTTGATAAAAATATAATTGCTAAAGATAAATCACTGCAATCTGGAGATTCTATATTATCTGCTTTAAATTTTGAAATAAGTAAATCAACCTTATACAAAAACGATTTAGCAGTTTTAAACATTATCGCTGCAAACAATTGGAAACGCCCAATTTGTTTTACTTCAAACTATGGATTAGAAGGTATTGGTTTAACTAATTATTTAAGAAGAGATGGATTAACTTATAGACTTGTACCAAGCATGAATCCTGAAATCAATGCAGATTGGATGATGGATAAACTATTAAACAAATTCACTTCTGGTAATGCAAATAAAAAAGGGGTTTATTTTGATGAAGAAAATAGAAGGCATTTGTTAAGCATTAGAGGTGCTTATGCTGAACTTGCTGGATTTTTAGCCACTAAAAATAGAAAAGCTGATGCAAGAAAAGTATTAGATAAAATAGATGCTTTAATGTTGCAAGAAAATATGCCTTATGGTTTAGTTAGTCGTGGTAACATGCATAACAGAACAACAATTATGTTATTAGATGCTTGTTATAGAGCTGAACATAAATCATTAGCAGAAAAAATATCAAAAGCTTTACATAAAGAATTAAAAGAAGAAATGAATTATTATAATTCATTAGAAGGTATTAAAGCTGAGAATATGATGCAAGAAAAATCTGATTTGGAACAATTTTTAAAGAGCTTAGAACAAATGGAACAAATGTTTAAATCTTTAAATACTTCTAAACTACTTTCAGATTCTGCAATAACAAAATAAATCTTAATAAAAAAGCCTTGCAGAATAGACTGCAAGGCTTTTTTATTAAGAAACATTTTAAAATGGCAAATCGTCATTATCACTCATTTCAGAACTTGAGTTCATTGCAGTATCAGCAGATTTAGCATCAGCATTATTTTCATTCGAACTTCCATCAGAGTTACGTGATCCTAATAACTGAACACTATTTATTCTTAAAGAAAGTGTTGCCCCATTTCTTCCATCTTGTGTTGTATATGTTCTTACATCAGGCGTTCCTTCAACATATACTTGCGTGCCTTTTTTCAAATAAGGTGCAACAGCCGTTCTATCTGTCCAATGTGCACAATCAACCCATGTAACTTTATCTTTTGCGTTACCTTGAGCATCTTTATATTTTTCGGAATGTGCCACAGTAAAATTAATAACAGTTTTACCATTCACATTGTTTACCACAGCATCTTTACCAAGATTGCCAATAACTTGTAATTTAATCATAATAAAAAATTTAACTTTAATAAAAAGCAATATAAGGTTAAAAAATAAAATTATAATAAAATACTCTTTTTAAGTTATGATGTTAATTGCGGCAATGCAGAAATTTGCATCTTTTACAAAAAGCTTAATATTTGATACCCATAACTTTGCAGCGATGCAAAAAATTATCATAAAGGTTATAAATCAATCCATTCATCCTTTGCCAAAGTATCAAACAACTGGTTCATCTGGATTAGATTTGAAAGCATTTATTCAAGAACCTATTGAATTAAATTCTTTAGAAAGATGTTTGGTTTCTACAGGTTTATTCTTAGAAATTCCAGTTGGTTTTGAAGCACAAGTAAGATCTAGAAGTGGCTTAGCAATTAAACAAGGCTTAGTTTGCTTAAACTCTCCTGGTACTATCGATGCTGATTATAGAGGTGAAATAAAAGTAATTTTAATCAATCTTTCTAACGAAAAAGTTACTATTTCGAATGGAGACAGAATTGCACAATTAGTTTTTCAAAAAATAGATCAAGTAGAATTATTGCAAGTTGAAGTTTTAGATACTACACAAAGAGGTTATGGTGGTTTTGGCCATACAGGCATTTAACAAATACATTTAAACATGCGAAATATATTTTTAATATTAATATTCATAAGTCTTCTTTTGGCTTCCTGTAGACCAAGAAAAGTAGTTACACCAATAAGAACAGCAATTGAGAAAAAAGATACAGTTCAAACAGTTATTATCAAAGAAACACCTATTGTAGATTCAATTTCAATTGTTAAAGAAATGATGGCCAAAGTAATGCATCAAAAAATTGATTTTTTTACTTTTAATGCCAAAATAAAAGCTGAGTATGAATCAGCAGATGAAAGTCAAAGTGTAACTGCATATTTAAGCATTTTAAAAGATAGCGTGATGTTCATTCAAATAAAAGGCTTTTTAGGCATCATAGGAATTCAAGCAAAAATCACGAAAGATAGCATTACCATTGTAAATAAAGTTAAAGATAAATATGTTCAAAAAAGAGCCATCTCCTATTTACAAGATGTTACTCAAATTCCTTTCACATTTACTACTTTACAAAACCTTTTTATTGGCAACCCAATTTTCATAGATAGCAATATTGTTTCTTACAAAAACACTAATGATAATAAATTAATAGTATTAATTATTGGCTCTATTTTTAAAAATTTATTAACAATAGATAATAATACTTTTTTAATTATACACTGTAAGTTAGATGATGTGAATATTAATAGAAATAGAACTTGTGATATTACTTTATCTAATTACATTTTCAATAATGATTTTTCATTTTCAACTTTTAGAAGTATTGCAGTATCAGAAAAATCAAAACTTAAGGTAAATTTAGATTATAAAGAATATACTTTTAATGAGCCAATTAAATATTCTTTTACAATTCCTAAGAATTATAAAGTAAAATAATTTAACCCTTAAAAAAACGTTACGTAATTAACTACAATTATTAATTAAGTTGATGAATTTATTTAGAAAAAATATTATCTTTTTTATTATTGCTTTTTGTTTGCCAATAGTATTGTTAGCACAACAGCCTACCAGAGATGATCTGAATAAACAAAAGCAACAAATACAAAAGGAAATAGATGAATTAAATAACAACTTAAGCAAAATTAAAAACGATAAAAGCAAGGTTTTAAAAATCATGTCTTACATCAACAATAAAATTGATGCTAGAGAGCGACTCATAAACAATATTAATAAAGAATTAAGAAGTTTAGATGATGATTTATATTTAAAACAAATTGAAATTTATCGTTTAAAAAGACAACTAGATACCTTAAGGAAAAAATATGCCCAGAGTATTATATATGCCTATAAAAACCAAAATAATTACCAGTTTTTAAACTTTCTTTTCTCTGCAAAATCTTTTAACGATGCAATTAAACGTATTAGCTATTTAAAAGGATATAGAAAAATGAGAGAGGCTGAAGCAACAACTATTGCTAATACACAAAACGTTTTACAAAAAAATATTGAACAACTTAATATAACCAAGCTCGATAAAAAAGGTGCATTATTAAATCAGAATGAACAGTTACAAGTTTTAGAACAAGACAAACAAGAGAAAGATAAAGTAGTAAAAAATTTAAAAGGTCAAGAGAAAGAAATTAATGCACAAATTTCAAAACGAGAAAAACAAAGAAGAGAAATTAATAATGCCATAGCAGCTGCAATTAGAAAAGAAACCCTGGAAGCCGAAAAAAGAGAAAGAGATAGAATTGCTAAAATAAAAGCTGAAGAAGATGCTAAACGTAAACAACTTGAAGCAGAGGCAGCTGCTGCAAAAGTCGCTGCTGATAAAGCTAAAGCAGAATTAATTGCAAAATCAAGAGCTGAAGAAAGTGAAAGAATTGCCGCCGAAGAAAAAGCAAGAAGAGCAATTGAAAATGCAAAAAAAGCTGAACAAGTTTCAACAAAGTACAATGAATCTACTTCAACAAAACCTATTGTTACACCTGATGGTAAAGTGAGAGACTATAGTGTATTTGAAAGTACCACAGAAGGCTTAAAATTATCAATAGATTTTGAGTCGAATAAAGGAAGATTGCCTTGGCCAGTTAGTACAGGAACTATTTGTGGTAAGTTTGGTATTGAACAATTATCAAAATCAATGACAGTTGAAAGAGATGGTTTATTCATTTGTTTACCAATTGGAACAAATGTAAAATCTGTTGCTGACGGAATTGTATCTTCTGTACAAAACTTAGATGAATACAAGTTTGTAACTGTTCGTCATGGTAAATATGTTACAGTATATAATAGATTATCTGAAGTAAATGTAATTAAAGGGCAAAAAGTAAATGCTGGTGAATTAATAGGTAAAGCAGCAATTGGAGATGGTGGTGAGGGTGAATTTGAATTTAGAGTAATTAATGGTAGCAGTAAATTTGTAAATCCTGAGCAATGGCTAAAATCAAGATAATTCAATCTTCAATCACCACAAATCTGGTAAACATTTCTTCACTATACCAATTTTCTTTTCTTGTTTTTTGTATTACTGCAACATGCTCCTTTTGTTGATAGGCAAAATTTTTCATACTATCCATATCTTGCCAAATACTTAAAGTAGCTTGCTTAATAAAGGGTATCTCTCCCATTCCTATAGAATAAAGTAAACCTTCAGTTGCATGCATTTTTTCATTAACTAATGGTACGTGCTTCCAAAAAGATTTTAACTTATTAAAACGTATGGTTGCTCTTGTTAAAACAGCAATTTTTTCATCTAATTCAGTTTGTTTATTTAAAAAAATACCAAAGCAATTTTTGTTATCCCAAGTACCATGACTAACCATTGCTTTTAACTTTATTGTTTTTACATTACAACAAAATAGCTTTAAATAGCATTTAATAAGTCGTGGTAAGTCAATATGGTAAAGATTTTCAGCAGAAAAAACTCTCATTACTACCCATTGATTCCAATCTGGATAAATATCAAAACTTCCATTTTTTCCTGTACCCATCAACTTATAAAAACTAATTTTTCGATTTAAGAATAATGGTAAATGAAATAATGCCATAGACAATACTCCAAAAAAACCAAGATATTTTGGATATTTTATTACACTCACAACACAAATCATTACTTTGAATTTTTAAACTTTATTTTTGTTAATCATTATAATTCATGAATACACTCGTTACAAATATCAAACAATTAGTGAATGTTAGAGAGGAACAATTATTATTAAGAGGTAAAGAATTATCGAATCTTCCTATAATTGAAAATGCTTTTCTATTTATTGTAAATGGAAGAATTGCTGATTATGGTTTGATGAATGAATTAGATATAGAAAATTGTAGTGCTCAAGAAATAATTGATGCAAAAAATGCAACCGTTTTACCAACTTATTGCGATAGTCACACCCACCTTGTTTTTGCAGCTAGTAGAGAGCATGAATTTGTTGATAAACTTAAAGGTTTAACTTATGCAGATATTGCAGCTAAAGGTGGAGGCATTTTAAACTCAGCAGATAAACTCAACCAAACTTCTGAAAATGATTTATACAATTTGGCCTCAGAGCGATTGAAAAAATTAATTAAACTAGGTACTGGTGCCATTGAAATTAAAAGTGGTTACGGACTTTCACTTGATGGTGAAATCAAAATGTTGAGAGTAATTAAAAGATTGAAAGAAACTTTTCCTATCCCAATTAAAGCAACATTTTTAGGTGCACATGCTTTTCCCATAGCATTTAAAGAAAATAAACAAGCTTATATCAATCTCATCATTAATGAAATGCTACCTGCAATTGAAAAAGAAAATCTTGCAGATTATATTGATGCTTTTTGTGAAGAAGGTTTTTTTAGCGTTGAACAAACCGAACAAATTTGTTTGGCCGGAATGGAAAAAGGATTAAAAGTAAAAATTCATGCCAATCAATTACACATTTCTGGTGGAGTAGAATTGGGTGTAAAATTAAATGCTATTTCTGTAGATCATTTAGAAGCAATGGATATCAATTCTATTCAATCATTAGCCAATTCAAACACAATTGGTACACTTTTACCTACAGCAGCATTCTTTTTAAGAATGCAATTTCAACCAGCACGACAACTAATTGATGCTGGATGTGCCATTGCCCTAGCAAGTGATTTTAATCCTGGTAGTAGTCCAAGTGGCAACATGAATTTTGTGAATGCTATTTCGTGTATTCAACTGAAAATGTTACCTGAAGAAGTGATCAATGCATCTACATTAAATGCAGCTTATGCCATGGAAGTTGAAAAAGATTTAGGTAGTATTACCAAAAGAAAATTAGCTAACTTGATTTTTACAAAACCCATACCATCACTGGCTTACATGCCTTATAGCTTTGGCGAAAACTTAATAGATAAAGTAATGATTAATGGAAAATTTTATGAATAAATTAAACTAATTCTATAACAGTTATTTCAGGTAAAATTCCTACTCTACCAGGATAACCTATAAATCCAAATCCACGATTTACATTTAATTTTTGTTTCCCATCTTCATATAAACCAGCCCATTGTTTATACACCCATTGCACAGGACTAAATTTAAAAAATGGCAACTCAACACCAAACTGCATTCCATGAGTATGGCCAGATAAGGTTAAATCAATATCTGGATAATGTGGTTTTACTTCAGCATCCCAATGGCTAGGATCGTGACTCATCAATATTTTGAAAGGAAATTTCTCAGTTCCAGCATAAGCTTCATCTAATTTTCCATACTTTGTAAAACGAGCTTTATTGCTCCAATTTTCAATACCAATCAAAGCTATTTCCTCACCATCTTTATTTAAAATTACATGTTCATTCATCAACAATTTCCAATTCATTTGTTTTTGAAGTTGTTTTAATTTTTCAAGATTATCATGTTTAGCAAATTTTGAATCCCATTGCACATAATCGCCATAATCGTGATTTCCTAAAGTGCTATACACACCATATGGTGCTTTTAATTGATTGAAGATTTGAGTGTATTCAATCATTTCATTATGTCGATCATTTACTAAATCGCCAGTAAATAAAATAATATCTGCTTGTTGTTGTAGAATCAAGTCTACTCCATGTTGTACAGCTTTTGTATCATTAAAACTTCCACTATGAATATCACTAATATGTACAATTTTAAAACCTTTAAATGCTTTGGGAAGATTTAAAAATGATAGTTTTAATTTACTAATTTGATAATTGTATTTATTACTGAAACCAAATAATAAAGTTCCAAATAAAGAACTCCCTAATCCTAAACCTAGCCAACTTAAAAATACAGAACGAGAAATACCATTTTCTTCTGGCATGTATTGAGCACCAGTTACAGAAAAAAGTTTTTGCATCGTCCATAATAATGCTCTTCGAATATCATCTAATAAAAAAAATAGGGCTGCAATAATTTTGGCAAAAAGTAAACCCACTAATATGGCAAAAACATAATTTCTAAAAAATTTTGAGGATTGTAATAAATGTAATTTTGGAAATAAAAGAATAGAAATTATTGTGGCAATTGATATCGTCCAATAAGAATAAAAAATAATATTTTTTGTTTTGTAAGAAGATGAATGTGAAACTGTTTTTATTGCTTGAAAAACATAAAAATCTAATAGCAACATAATTGCTGCTATAATTATCCATGTGCTTGTGCTTCTCATAAATTTTCCATTAACTTTCAACTAAATCTCTTTCTACTTTTAAATTCTTGATGATAAATTCTTGGCGACTAGGTGTGTTTTTTCCCATAAAATCTTCTAACAATTTTTGAATATTATCACCTTGTTCTAATATAACAGGCTGAAGTTTCATATCCTCAGCAATAAATTTTTCAAATTCTTCAGGACTAATTTCACCTAACCCTTTAAACCTTGTAATCTCAGGTTTATTCCCAAGCTTTTTTACTGCAGCTTGTTTTTCATATTCATCGTAACAATAAATTGTTTCTTGTTTATTTCTTACTCTAAACAATGGTGTTTCTAAAATAAAAACATGGTTTTGTTTAACTAAGTCTGGAAAGAATTGCAAAAAGAAAGTCATTAACAATAAACGTATGTGCATACCATCAACATCAGCATCTGTAGCTACTACAATATTTTTATAACGTAAGCCATCTAAACCATCTTCAATATTTAATGCATGTTGTAATAAATTAAATTCTTCATTTTCATACACTACTTTTTTTGTCATTCCAAAACAATTCAAAGGTTTACCACGCAAACTAAACACAGCTTGAGTATCTACTTTTCTTGCTTTAGTAATGGAGCCACTAGCACTATCGCCTTCTGTAATAAAAATGGTGCTTTCTTGTTGTAATGCTTTAAAATCTTCTTTGTTTTTACTTGGTGGATCATCATTTAAATGAATTCGACAGTCTCTTAATTTTTTATTATGAAGATTGGCTTTTTTAGCTCTTTCATTGGCTAATTTTCTTATACCACTTAACTCTTTTCTTTCTTTTTCATTTTGCTCAATTCTTTTCTTTAATGCATCGGCAATATTGGTATTTCGATGAAGAAAATTATCTAACTCTTTTGCTAAGAAATCTTCAATGAATTTCTTCACACTAGGTCCGTTTTCATACACCACACTTGAGCCTAACTTGGTTTTGGTTTGACTTTCGAAAACTGGCTCTTGAACCCTTATACTTACAGCAGCAACAATACTTTGACGTATATCAGCTACATCATAATCTTTCTTATAAAAATCACGAATTATTTTTACAAATCCTTCTCTGAATGCCTGATGATGTGTTCCTCCTTGTGTGGTGTATTGACCATTCACAAATGAAAAAATATCTTCACCATAATCATTATTATGACTAAAAGCAACCTCAATATCCTCTCCTTTTAAATGAATAATTGGGTATCGCAATTCATCTTCATTTGTTTTTCTTTTTAATAAATCAAGTAACCCATCTTTACTTATATATCGTTTACCATTAAAGTTGATAACAAGTCCAGCATTGAGATAACAATAGTTCCAAAACTGATTATCCAAATACTCATGTAAAAATTTATAATTATGAAAGATTTTTTCATCAGGAATAAAAGTTACTAATGTTCCATTATCTTCTGTGGTTTTAGCTTCTTTATATTCTTGTGTTAAAACACCTCTTTCAAATTCAGCAACTTTAACCTTTCCTTCTCGAAAACTCTCTACTTTAAAATAACTACTTAATGCATTTACTGCTTTTGTACCTACACCATTTAATCCAACACTTTTCTGAAATGCATTACTATCATATTTTGCACCAGTGTTAATTTTACTAACTACATCAACAACCTTACCCAAAGGAATTCCTCTTCCATAATCTCTTATAGTAATTGTTTTTTGAGATAAAGTAACATCAACGTGTCTACCATAACCCATGGTATGTTCATCAATACAATTATCAATCACCTCTTTTATCAAAACATAAATACCATCATCAGCAGCAGAGCCATCACCAAGTTTACCAATGTACATACCTGGTCTTAATCGAATGTGTTCTTTCCAATCGAGGCTTTTAATATCTGCTTCTGTATAATTTGATTGTGCCATAATCTTTCTTCACTTCAATTTTTGAAATATACTTTAATTGAACTTGCTGCAATGTAAATGTTATGCCATAGAATTTTTGCAATGTGGAAAATATTATTAGCAAAATAACAAAGCCACTGAAAAATCAGTGGCTTTGAAAAAAAATGATTTTAAATCTATTTTAATTTTGCTTTAAGATTAGTATTTAAAGCTTCTAAAAATTCTTCAGTGTTTAAATAATGTTCTCCATGATTTACTTTATTTCCATGTATACATACAGCTAAATCTTTAGTCATTTTGCCACTTTCAACTGTTTCAACACAAACTGCTTCAAGTGTATGACAGAAATTGATGAGCTCTTGATTACCATCCAACTTACCTCTAAACTCTAAGCCTCTCGTCCAAGCAAAAATGGATGCAATTGGATTTGTTGAAGTTGGTTTACCTTTTTGGTGTTCTCTGTAATGACGAGTAACAGTGCCATGTGCAGCTTCAGCTTCCATAATTTTTCCATCAGGTGTTACAAGG
>JANLVQ010000062.1:0-9451 GCA_031364085.1 Chitinophagaceae bacterium | reverse complement strand
TTTAGCCTCAAACCAAATTTCTTTGGTTTGTATATCTATTAAATTTTTGCTATAGCTTTTTAACCTAGTGCTTTAATGTAAGCATCTTTTACATCTTCTTCGGTTTGGGCTAATAAAAGTTTTTGATATAAACTCATAAATCAGTTGCTAATTACAAATATCAAAAAAAATAAAGAATTTGTATTAAATAAACTTTTGCATTTATGGTTTTTAATTATGCTCGTTTTGTTATGTAAGGAACAAACAAAAAATCTCTTAACCCTTTTTAAAGATTTTTCATTCCTATCTTCATTGAAAATGATGCGTATTATTTTTTTGAGATTTCTCGGGCAAGAACCCTCGAAAAGACGAAGATTTCAATTAATAAAAAAGCTGCAAACAAAAATATTTACAGCTTTTACATTACCTAAATTAAAATTTATTTAAAACGTTGTTGAACCAGATGCTTGATAAGTATATCTAAAAGTATAATAGCGTTGCTCAGAAAGTTTAATAGCATCTGATGCACTTGCAGCAGGGGTTACACCACCTTTATAATAATTTAAAATTTCAATTTTTGCATATTTACCTGTGGCAGTTCTTACTATTAAAACTCTACCAGGAATTGGAGTAATTAAATTATTGGCACCATTATAAACATACCAACCTTTATTGCTACCTGTTGTAATAGCATAACTTGGTACATTGTCCACTTTAAATGTTGAATCTGATGACACTTTTGATACATCTGCAAAAACACCAACTTGAACATAAGCACCACCTAAACCTGGGCCACTGCTTCCACTATTGGTTAAAATGGTTGTACCTCTAAAAGCAATATCCCATTTATTAGTTGCACTATCAGTATTAGCTACTAATTGTCCAGTTGCCAAATTGAAGAAAGTATATTTACCACTTCCATAAGGTTGAAAAGTTGTTGGATTAATTCCTAGAATAGTATCACCCATTAAATTTTGTACAGTGGTAATATTACCAACAGTATACACTTTAAAAGATCCATTATTAGTGGTGTCTATTGCTGCATCTTCTTTTTTACACGATACCATTGTTGCAGTAATTAAAAGAATGGTCATGAGTTTTGTAATTGAATTTTTCATTTTACTTGTTTTGTTTTTTTTGTTAATTGATATTTGAAAGAGATATAAAAAGTTCTACCGGGCATATTAGGTAGATAATTAATGTCGGAATAATTTAAAATATTATCGCAGCCAGTTTGTAAACTTATTTGGTTAAATTGTTTACCAATAGAGCTATTGAGTTGAACAAAACCTTGTGCAAATTCATCGTTAGTATTATATAATCCATTACCATCCTTATCCCCCACAGCCCATCGACTTCTATACATTAGTCTTGTATTAAAAAAGAAATTATTTTTTTCGTACAACACTTTAATGTTGGCCATGTGTTTACTTCTGTTAGGTAATCCAAAATATTCACTCAACTCCATTTTTCTTGAAACACCATTAGCATTTTTAGTATATACTAAACCTTTTTTTATTAATTCTATTTGGTCTTTATCTGCAGTTTCTAAATATTGATAGCCTGATGTAAGTGTAATATTTTTATTTACTTTATGACTAACATTCACTTCAAACCCTTGTGTGTAGGCATTCTTAACATTTAAGTAACTAAAAATTTGTGCTCCATTTTTATAATTAGCAATTAGTCTGCTATCAATTAAATTTTCAATATTATTTCTAAAAATATTGCTTTCAATAAATGTATTGTTACTTAATAAAAATTTAGCACCAACATTTATACCTGTAGAAAATTCTGGTTGTAATGCCGCAAGTTTATAATAGTCGTTTTCGAAAGATTGAATCTGACCTTGTTTATCTAGTTGTGCAACTTGTGTTTGTGCTTCGAGTGCTCCAAAAACACTATAGCTTCCTGCTGCGGTATTGGTAAAATTTAAATAAAGTTGTCTAAAGTCGGGAGCTTTAAAACCCCTGCCAATACTAGCATTCAGCGTTATTACTTTGCTAGATTTAAAATGAATTGCAAGTTTAGGAGAGAATGCAGAAGCATAAACACTATTTTTATCGTAACGTAAACCTCCAATAAAACTTAATTTATTATTTGCTTTAAATTCGTTTTGAATAAAGCCATAAATAATGTTGCTTTGTTTTACATTATCCTTATTATCGTACCTTGAACTTCTAACATTTTCAGCAATATATCCAGTACCAATATTTAAAGAGTTTTTATCATTAACATTGATATCAGTTTGGTTTTCTGCTCTATAAAAATCTTGTAAAAAATAGTCGTTATATGAATTAGGGGTGTTAGTACTTAAGTCTTGTGTTGATTTAAAACGTGAATGATATAAACGTAAAGCACTATTTACCTTTTTGCTAAATTGATGGTTAAGTATTGGATTAATATTGTAATCATTATGTTTTTCTATGCCATCAGAATATGTAGTACTACCAGTATTGGTTACAGCAATTTTATTGATAATTTTTTCATAAGAATATCTTCCTAAAATACTCAGTTTTGTTTTATTTGAAAATGGATAATTGAATTGAACTTGATTGGTTAATCTTTCAATTGGTGCAACTGTTCTTTCAACGGAATTGGGTCTGATACTAAAACCATCTGTTGAATAATAATTTGAAAATACTTGTACCAATAATTTATTGAATTTTGTTGCTGCAGAAATATTGGCATCTGTTGTATTGTAAGTACCATATCTAATGCCAGCAGAATAATTATTGTTTATAGGCTGTTTTGTAATAATATTAATAACCCCTGCCATAGCTTCACTGCCATATAAACTTGATGAAGGTCCTTTTACAATTTCAATTTTTTGAATATTGCCAACAGTAATTCTATTTAAATCTAAAACCCCTGCAGTTCTTCCAATTAAAGGCTCTCCATTAATTAAGATTAATGTATAATCTGGATTTAAACCTTGCATTTGAATTCCAGTACCAAAGCCAGAAGTTAAAAATAAACCTGCTTGTTCATTTAAAATATCGTTTAAACGTAATGAAGCAGCTTGTTGAATATTCTTTTCTGAAACTATAGAAACTGGTACTGCTACATTTCCAAGTTTTCTTTCGCTTCTTGTTGCAGTAACCACAACTTCATTCAAATTTACAATTGCAGAATCTTTTTGTGAAAGACCAACTTGTTGGAAGATTAAAAGTGTAATGATTACATTGATTAGTTTTTGCATGTTGTTTTCTTAATGCAAAACTCGCTCTAGTAATTTTTACAAATGCCATAGAATTGTCATAGTTTTTTATGACTTATAAACTGACGAAAATCAGTTATTATTCTTTCATTAAATTTGGACGAATGAGAATGGTTCTTTCAACGGCTTTTTCAAAACGCCATTCCTCTATTAATTTAGGATTACCTGTAAGTAGAATTTCAGGAACCTTCCATCCTTTAAAATCAACAGGTCTAGTATATACAGGAGGTGCTAATAATCCATCTTGAAAAGAATCAGTAAGTGCAGAGGTTTCATCATTTAAAACACCTGGCAATAATCTTCCAATAGCATCAACCAAAATTGCAGCTGCTAATTCACCACCACTTAATACATAATCTCCAATAGAAATTTCTTTCGTGATATAATGTTCTCTAATGCGTTGATCAATGCCTTTATAATGCCCACAAATAATTAAAATATTTTGTAACATCGAAAGTTGATTGGCATGTGTTTGTTTAAATTGTTCTGCATCGGGTGTTACATAAATAATTTCATCAAACTTAGTTTCTTGTTGTAATTCTTCAATTGCATTGGCTAAAGGCTCACACATCATTACCATACCTGCACCACCTCCATATTGGTAATCATCTACCTGAGCATGTTTATTAATTGCCCATTTGCGTAGGTTATGTAAATGAACATGTAACAAGCCTTTTTCTTTAGCTCTTTTAAGAATGCTATGATTAAAAGGACTTTCTAATAAATCTGGAACAACAGAAATAATATGAATATTCATGAATTACAATTCAATGTAAAAATAAACCATGTAACATTGGTAAGCTACAATTTATAAAACTCTTTTACAAAACCTTCTGGGTTATTGGGTGTAATAATTATTTTTTTGTTTGATGTAGTTTTAATAAGTATATAATTACTTCTTTTTGTTGCATACCATGTCATTGCTCCAAATGTAGAATTATAGAACTTTCCAAAATATCCAAAGAGCCCACCAACACCAAATGTTCTGATACTTCCTTTTAGTTTTTCTTTATCAATTATTTCAACCGATTTAATTCCGCTTTTTCTGATACTAACATTTCCAATGAATCTATTAATTATTAATTCCTCGTAATTGAGATTGTAATATCGAGGCTTAAATAGAACAACAATTAAATATAAAATTATTAAAAATGAATAAGTAATTAATACCACCCATTTTGAAGTATTGTAAATGGTTAAGAACTGAAAAATAATTATTACAATAAATAGAACAGAAATTGTGGCTGTAAGAATCGTAGTTGTTTTATCCATCGATGCTTTAAATTTCATTATGCTAAAAATGAAAGTTTAAAATTTGGTTTTGTTCTATGTTTTGTAGCTTGTTCAAAAGCAAAAGCAATTTCGAATAGTTTAGGTTCTTGATATGCAGTACTAAAAAACGAAAGCCCAACTGGTAAATCATATACTTTGCCTGTTGGTACAGTAATGTGAGGATAGCCACTGATTGCAGCAGGTGCTGTTAAAAAAACTTCACCCCAACGATCACCATAAATAGTATCAATGCTGCATGCAGGCCCCATAGTTAAGCCACAAATTGCATCTAAATTATTTGCTTTCATAATATCATCAATCATTTTTTTAGCAGCATCATGACTTTTATTTAAAGCCTCAAGATATTCTTTACTATCTAGACCTTTCATTTTTGCACTAGCTTCTAAAATCTCTTGTTTAAAAGTTGGCATTACTTCATTTTCATTTTTTTTATTGAAAGCAATTATATCTTCAATTGTTTTAATCGAGGTGTTTGCTTGAGCAAAATATTTATTTAAACCATCTTTAAACTCAAATTTCAATACTTCATATTCGGCATCGCCCAGTTTATTAATTTTTTCTAAATATTCAATATCTACAATTATAGCTCCTGCACTTTTAAGTGCTTCAATGGATTCTACAAAAAGGCTTTCTAAAAATTGGTTATCATATTTCTTTTTTTCCATACCAATTCTTTTTCCTTTTAAACCATCGAGCTTTAAAAATTTGGTGTAATCTTTTTCAATTTTTTCTTTGCTTTCTTTTGTTTTAACATCTAAAATATCAATACCGGTTATGGCAGATAACAATATTGCAGCATCGGTTACACTTCTTGCAATTGGTCCTGCTGTATCTTGTGTTGATGAGATTGGAATTATTCCTGAACGACTCACTAAACCTACTGTTGGCTTAAATCCAACTGCACCATTTACTGCAGCAGGACAAGTTATTGAACCATCGGTTTCAGTACCTATTGCCACTGCACAAAGATTTGCAGCAACTGCAACACCCGAGCCTGAGCTTGAACCACAAGGATTGTGGTCGAGGCAATAAGGATTTTTTGTTTGGCCACCTCTACTGCTCCAACCAGAACATGATTTTGTTGAACGAAAATTTGCCCATTCCGATAAATTGGTTTTACCTATTATAACAGCACCAGCTGCTCTAAGTTGTTTCACAATAAATGCATCTTCTTTTGGATGATGATTGAGTAGTGCTAAAGAACCGGCTGTAGTCATCATTTTATCGGCAGTATCTATATTGTCTTTTATTAAAATTGGAATGCCATGTAAAGCACTTCTAATTTTACCTTTACTTCTTTCTTTATCCATTGCTTTTGCTATTTCAATTGCATCTGGATTAATTTCTATAATTGCATTTAACCTGGGCCCATTTTTATCAATGGCTTCAATTCTTTTTAAATATAAATTGGTAATATGTTCAGAAGTATACACTCCATCTTTCATTTTTTCTTGTAACTGTTGTACAGTTATTTCATTCAACTCAAAATCGTCTATATCTTCTTTCATTTTTTTGTTTAAATCCTTTTCATCATTCTTACATGAAATATTAAGGATGGATGTAATTCCAACTGCAGCAATAGTGCTTGTAGAAATAAAGTCTCTTCTTTTCATATTTTTAAATTAAAAGGGTACTTGTATTATTGTAAAGTAAATAAATGTAGTGCTGTATTTTCTATTTGTAAAAAAATAATTATTATTTGGTTTCTAAAATAGTTAGAATTTTTTACTTCAATATATTTAGTAGTTTTAAAAATGCAAAATCAGCAATATATTAAACTTAAAAGGGAAGTAGGCCTGTGGGGTTTGTCATTAAATGCTATTAATTTAACCATTGGTGCAGGCATTTTTGTTTTACCAGCAATTGTGGCCGAAAAGCTTGGAGCTGCAAGTTTTATGGCTTATTTATTTTGTGCTGGTTTAATAATTTTAATCATGCTTTGTTTTGCAGAAGTGGGCAGTAAGATTACTGCTTCAGGTGGGGCTTATGCTTATGTTGATGCAGCTTTTGGACCCTTTATTGGTTTTATCATCAATACATTATTTTGGTTAGGCTATTGTATTATGGCAGATGCTGCAATTGCAAATGCATTGTACGATTTAATTAAAGATTTTCATCCCATCTTTCAATTTTCCCTAAGTAAAATATTATTTATTTCTTTTTTATTTAGCTTGTTTGCTTTTGTAAATATTATTAGTGTTAAATCTGGAGTTCGGTTTGTAGTCATTACAACAATTTTAAAAATTGTTCCACTAGTATTAATTATTGTAATTGGCTTATTTCATATTTCTAAAGAAAATATAATTGTTCATTCAATTCCAGAGTTTAAAACTATTGGTGAAACCTCTCTGCTTTTGTTGTTTGCTTTTTTTGGTGCAGAAACAGCATTAAGTATTAGTGGAGAAGTTAAAAACCCAAATAAAATTATTCCTAAATCAATATTGATTAGCATTGTTTCTGTTGTAATCATTTATTTATTGTTGCAATTTGTTGCACAAGGTGTATTGGGGAATGATTTAATTAAGTATCAAGCAAAACCTTTGTTAGCAGTAGCATTGAAAATAGTTGGTCCAATTGGTGGAGTTATTATTTTAATTGCAAGTATAGTATCGATGTTTAGTTTATTGAGTGGTGATGTTTTAGCAACTTCAAGAGTTTTATTTGCAGCTTCAGAAAAAAAATTATTACCAACATTCTTAAGCAAATTGCACCCCAAATTTGAAACGCCTTATTTTTCAATACTTGTATACAGTTTTTCTGTAATCATATTTGCTGTTTCAGGAAGCTTTAAATCTTTAGCTGTCCTTTCAAGTTCATCAATTCTTATTATTTATTTAGCTGTTGTTTTATCTACAATAAAACTTAGATATGATAAGCAAAAAAATGAAATTTCAAGCTTTAAAATTCCTTTTGGCTTAACCATTCCAATTTTGTCAATTATAGTAATCATTTGGTTTTTATCGAATTTAAAATTTGATGAATTTAAAGCTCTATTCATTTTTATTTTGTTAACAATTGCTTATTATATCTTCAATAAAAAATTTCAAAAAATGTATGGGGAAAAAAAATAGCCACTGATCAGTGGCTATTTTGTAAACTATTAAATAAAAAATTATTTCTTTTCGAGAAGTTGAAAAAATTGATCTAATTGAGGTAAAATAATTATTCTTGTTCTTCTATTAGTTGCTCTACCTTCTGCTGTTGCATTTGTTGATACTGGAATAAATTCGCCTTTACCACCTGCAGTCATTCTTTTTGGATCTAAATTATATTTTGTTTGTAATAATCGTACAACTGAAGTAGCTCTTAGTACACTTAAATCCCAATTGTCTTTAATATCACCTCTATTAATTGATAAACTATCAGTATGCCCTTCAACTAAAAATTCAATATTAGGTTGATTGTTTAAAACTGTAGCTACTTTACCTAAAACTGTTTGAGCTGCAGGAGTTATATCATAGCTTCCTGTTTTAAATAATAGTTTATCGGAAATAGAAATATACACAACACCTTTTTCAACTTTAACTTCAATGTCTTTATCATTAACATCGGCTAAAGCACCTTTTAAATTCATTACAAGGGCTAGATTCAACGAATCTTTTTGTGCTATACTTGATTGTAAGGTTCTGATGTAATTATCTTTAGCACCAATATTGTCTAAAGATTTTTTAATACTTTCTGCTTGTGAAGAAGTTACTACAGATAAATCTTTTAACTGATTTAAAACTGTTGAGCTATTTGCTTTTAAGTACTCAACTTGGCTATTTAAATCAGCAATTTTACTTTTTAAATTTGAGTTGTCTATCTCTGTAAAAGTTTTACTCTTTCTTAATAAAGCAACTGTGTCCTCACAATCTTTTAGGTCTCCTTTAAGTAAATTATTTGTGGTATTTAAGGTTAAATATTTTAACTGTGCATCTTCTAACTTTTTTTTACTAACGCAAGACGATAAAAATATTGAAAGAAGTGTAATTGCTAGTATTGATTTGCTTTTCATCTATTAAATGTTTAAGATTTCAATACAAAATTAACTATTAGCTTTTTATCTTTAAGTTGTAATTATACCTTTATTCGTAATTTAGCAAAATTTTAGCAAAGATTATTCTACAAGATGGCCTATGCCTTGTTCAGGATTTTTCCCTTTTATTGCAGCAAAAAACTTGATAATAGTTTTAAAATCTTTTGATTCATTTTCTGTTGAAAAAAATGGTTCTGAATAAACCAATGTCTTTTTTTCAAAATCCATACCAGCCATAATGATGGGCACATTAGCGGCTTTTGCAATATAATAAAAACCTGTTTTGAGTTGTGTAACTTTTTTTCTAGTTCCCTCTGGAGCAATGGCTAGTAAAAACTCGTTTGTTTTATTAAATTCTGTTGCTACTTGTTCAACAATATTATGTTTACTTTTTCTATCAACAGCAATACCCCCAAGTGCTCTAAAAATAAAGCCATAAGGCCATTTAAATAGTTGTGATTTCCCTAAGAATTTTGAATGTTTTATTTTGCTAACACTTCTATAGGCTAATCCAAAAATAAAATCCCAATTGCTGGTATGTGGGCCTACAATAACTACTGCTTTTTTTATGGAGGAAGGGAAAAGCACCTTAGTGTTCCATCCATTACATTTTAAAAAAAATATCCAAAATAATCTTTCCATATATGAATTAATGATAATTTAATTATTGATTTTAGTATAAAAGTAAATCAAGTAAGCCAAAGCATTTGTTTACTTTTGCAATTATGCAACAAAAAATTTCAAGTTCCGAAATTTTAATGAACTTAAAGATACAGTCTGTAAATCTAATGCAAGAGGCATCGATTGAGGCCCATGGAAAAAATAAAGATATCATACTTTTATCGAATACCGGCTCTGGTAAAACACTTGCTTTTTTAATACCACTGATTAATTCAATTGATGTTTCTGTTCAACAAACAAAAGTTTTAATTATTGTGCCA
>JANLVQ010000193.1:0-40182 GCA_031364085.1 Chitinophagaceae bacterium | reverse complement strand
GATTTAGTGAGCAAGTTAACCCCAGAACAAAAAGGAAATTGGGTCGTAATGAATGCTCAACAAATGATTGAACATGTTGCAGATTTTTTTAAAGTGTCATATGGCAAAATAAAATTTAATCAAATAACAGCACCAGAACAGTTATCAAAGTTTAGAGAGTTTTTATGGAGCGATAAAGAATTTAAAGAAAATACCAAAGCACCTATGTTGCCCGAAACTGCATTTGCTGTAAGAAATAATAGTATGAATGAATCTTTGCTTGAGCTGCAAAATGATATCAACAACTTCTTTTCTCAATTCAGTGGAAAAGAAGAAGATAAAATCTTACATCCAGTATTTGGCGAATTAAATTTTGAAGATTGGATTCAACTACATTATAAACATACACAGCACCATGCCAAACAATTTGGTTTAGTTTAAAATTTAAAATAAACACCAAATTCGGCAAATAAAGTATTCGAAATGTTTTCTGTAATTTTTGTTTCTGGAATAATAACACCACCAAAAGGACCAGTAGCTTTGTAAGTAGTAATTACAGGGTTAACTGGAATGGCAAAAGTTGGATTTAGAAATACGCCCCACTTGGTTTTATCGAAGTAAATAGGCAGTGAAAATTCGTATGATAAAATTTGAAATTGATTGGGAGAACTTATAGTAACATTAACTGTTTGTGGTAAATTATTTCTGGGATTAACTCTTTGAAATTTATAATTCTGATAAAAACCAACACTACCCAAATAAGTATTTAGCATGGGTGATATGGTCCATATGGCATCTTTCTTCCCATCCCAACTAAACTGATGATCTAAGGAAATAATTAAAGAAAAATCATTTTCACTTCCAAACATTACATTGCCTGTTGCAGAGAAGTTTACAATTTTAGTTTCGTAACTTAAAGTTCCTCCGGTATAAAAACTAACATCGCTTTGCACATTTCTACTATTAGCATTGTAGAATGGCTTATTAAAATAAATATTTGCTGATAGCTTTTTAATAATATTAAAACTATAACCCGCATCTAAACTCCATAAATCAATTTTAGAATTGTTATTTGCTAAATAAGAAATACTAGCACCAAAATACAAACCAGATTTGTGATTATACTCTATTGAAGGTGTGAAATAAGGTAATGCAGCAGTATCTTTTCTTCCAGCATAAACTGAATTAGTAAGATAACTAGCCTGAAATTTAAAATAAGATTCTCCGTCTCTTAATTTAAATAAATCATCCAAATTAATAGAGTCTAAAAAACTGTACTTACTAGTATCTTTTTGTGCAAAAGTTGTAATACTAATAAAAAAGAAACCAGCTAGTACAATTCTAAGTTTGCTTTTTGCTTTAACCATACTTTACATTAAAACTGCTTCAGAAGATATAGCAGTATTCAATAATTTACTAATCGGGCAATTGGCTTCGGCATCTTTTACACATTCTTGAAATTTTGCATCATCAATTTCAGGAACTTTTGCTTTAACTGTTAAATGCGATTTTGTAATTGCACCATCTTTCAATTCAATTTCACAGTTTGTTTCAATTGTATCGGCAGTAAAACCTGCAGCATTTAAAATAAAACTTAATTTCATTGAAAAACAACCTGCATGTGCAGCAGCAATTAATTCTTCCGGATTAGTTCCAATACCATCAGCAAAACGAGTGTTGAAAGAATATTGATTATTATTTAAAACACCAGATTGAGTAGATAGTTGTCCGTTTCCCTCTTTACCACTACCATTCCATTTTGCATTTGCAGTTCTTAACATATATTAAAATTTTATTTACGAATATAAACTAATTTATAAATTTCAGTTAATTGTGTTTGCCAAAAATTTCACAAAACACATTAACTTATATTTGAAAAAGAAATGAATTAATGTAATGAAGAAAAATTTATTTATTGCTTTTGAAGGAATTGATGGGAGCGGAAAAAGTACTCAGGTCAAATTACTTACTCAGCAACTTGAAGAGCTGGGGCATAAAGTGTACAAAACATTTGAACCTACCGATAGTGATATTGGCTTAATGATTAGAAAAATATTTAGCCATAAAATGGAAGGAGATCATAAAACTATTGCTGCTTTGTTTGTCGCTGATAGGTTAAATCATTTATTGAATACTACCAATGGGATTTTAAAGAAATTAACAGAAGAATTTACTGTAATAACTGATAGATATTATTTTTCGTCTTATGCCTATCATGCTGCACACATGTCAATGGATTGGGTAATACAAGTTAATGCATTAAGTGCAGAATTGTTACGACCAGATTTAAATATTTTTATTGATATATCTCCTGAAGAAAGCATGCACAGAATTAAAAAGGGTAGAGAACATGTTGAAATGTATGAAACTTTCGATAATCTAAAAAAAGTTAAGCAATTATATTTCGAAGCTTTTGATAAGTTAAAAAACGAAGAAAAGGTTTGCATTATTAATGGTGAAAGAACTGAAATAGAAATTGCTGCAGACGTTTGGCAACAAGTACAAAAAATAAATTAATTATTCAAATTTTCATGAAAATATTTTGTATTGTTTCATTCCTATTGATTGGTATTTTCATTTCTTGTAAAAATAAAAAGGACAAAGTAGTTGAAAGAGATTTAACCATCACCAAAGGAACTTCTTTCAATAATTTATTTTTCGATAGTTTACAATTGGCTGAGTTTATTACAACTGATTCGACCTTAAATATTTTTGCAGAGCAGTTTTTTAATTTCTACAAACAACGTAATTATGAATCTGCTTGGTTCGATAATACTGGCCTATCTGAGCAGGCTTATAATTTTTATAATTTATTAAATACTACTGCAACAGAGTTACAAGATAATAATTTAATTAACCCTAGATTTTTACTTTTTTATAAAATATTTGAAAATAATAAACACAATTATTTTAAGAAAGATTTATTAAAAGCAGAGTTGCTTTTTACTGGTCAATTTTTTAATTATGCAGTAAAAGTTTACAAAGGAATTGATTTAAATGCAACTGAATTAGGATGGTTTATACCAACCAAAAAAATTAATTTAAGTTCTTTGCTCGATACTGTTTTGTTGAATAAAAGTAAAAACCCAGAGGTTTATGTGCCCTTTAATTCTCAGTATAAAAAATTGCAAAACCAATTGCAATATTATTATGCCATTCAAAAATTATTTCCTACCGATTCTTTGGTTTTAAATAACAAAATTTTAAAAGTCGGCGATTCATCAAATATTATCCCATCATTAAAAAAAAGATTGTATTTGTTGGGAGACTTATCGATTAATGACAGTACTAATATTTTTGATTCTAGTTTATTATTTGCTATACATCAAATACAAAAAAGATATGGATTAATCACTTCATCGAATATAAATAATTCATTTATTCAAATTTTAAATAAACCCATTAGTAGATTAATTCAACAAATTTTAATTAATTTGGAAAGAGCCAGATGGTTGCCTCAAGAAAAAGACAGCAATTATTTTTTAGTAAATATTCCAGAGTTTACCCTTCATGTTTTTGACAGTGCTGTAAATACTTGGGATATGAATGTTATTGTTGGCAAAGCAGCAACATCAACAGTAATTTTTAGTGGAAATTTAAAATATATTGTATTTAGCCCTTATTGGATTTTACCAAACAATATTGTAAAAAATGAAATACTACCAAACTTAAAAAAAGATAAAAATTATTTAGAAAAAAATAATATGGAGCAATACGGCAATTCAAATGGTTTGCCTATGATAAGGCAAAAAGCTGGCCCAAAAAATACATTAGGATTAGTAAAATTTTTATTCCCAAATAGCTACGAAATTTATTTTCACGATACCCCTAATAAGAATTATTTTTCAGCAACTAATCGAAGTTTAAGTCATGGATGTATAAGGTTAAGTGAACCCCAAAAACTCGCTTCTTATTTATTAAGGAATGATACTTCTTATACCGAGAATAAAATTGATAGCTTAATGAACTTGCCTAAAGAAAAATGGGTAGGTTTACCAAAGGCTATACCCGTTTTTATAGTGTATTTTACAACTTGGGTAGATAAGAATGGCTTGCTAAATTTTAGAAATGATATTTATGGCCACGATGAAAAAATGAAAACTAAGCTGTTTATTCATTAAATTTACAAACGGTATTTGAGATTTTAATATATTGTTAATATCCAATTTCCCTAATCAACCTACTAACACTAAAGAGAAATAAAGTTATTTTTACTAAAATTATTTTTAAGTAGATGAAGACAGTTTTGAGAATTGTAGTGTTGATACTTCTTTGCAATAAAATTATTGCTCAGCCCATTAATAACGAATGGATTGATTTTTCTAAAACTTATTATAAGTTTAAAGTTGGTAGTACGGGTTTGTATAGAATAAATCAAACAACTTTATCAAGTATTGGCATTGGCAATATTCCTGTTGAACAATTTCAATTGTGGCGTAATGGTATTCAAGTGCCCCTGAATACAAGCATTGGTTCTGGAATTATGGGAGCTCAAGATTTTATTGAATTTTGGGGAGAGATGAATGATGGAAAACTCGATAAGTTTTTATATAAAAATCAAGCCCATCAGCTCTCAGATAAGTTAAGCTTACAAACAGATACTGCAGTTTATTTTTTAACTATCAATTCTAATATTGCAAATAATTTACGATACACTAATGCAATTAATAATGTAGCAGGAAATTCGTTACCTGCAGAAAATTATTTTATGCATAAACTTCGTTTTAATTTTAAAGCAAGAGCCAATAGGGGTTATGCTTTAAATGTTGGTGAAGATGTGTATTCATCTACTTATGATGTGTGTGAATTTTTATCAACTGCCGATATTAATCTTGCTACAGGTACTTATAAACTTGCTTTAAAAAATTTGTATTTGTTTAATACTGGTCCTGCAGCAACACTTAGTGCAGGCTTAGCAGGCAATTCATCCAAAACAAGAAATATACGCGTAAAGTTAAATGCTACAACAGCATTCGATAATTTGTATAGTGGGTATACATCGGCAATACAAACTAATAATAATATTCCCTTAAATATTTTTAATGGAACTGCCGATACAGCAGGTATTGAAATTGTTACTGCAGATGTTTTTGATAGGGTGATTGGAAGTTTTATAGAATTGCAATATCCTCGTCAATTTAATTTTGATGGAGCTTCAAATTTTCAATTTCAATTACCAGCTTCGGCAACAGGAAATTTTTTACAAATTTCTAATTTTAATAAAGGCAATACCACACCAGTTTTATATGATATTACCAACTTAAAATATTATAATGCTGATACTGGTATAAGTGTAATATTGCGTTTTGCTTTACCATCATCTACAATAAATAGAGATTTTGTATTAGTAAGTAGAAGCACAACTAATATTAATGTGGTAAGCAATATTTCTTCAAAAACCTTTATCAATTTTGCATTAACTGCCAATCAAGGAGATTATATTATTATCTCAAATAAAAAATTAACAACTGGTGTAAATGCTGTTGAACAATATAGACAATATAGAACTACTCCAATTGGTGGTGGTTATAATGCAAAACTTATTGATGTTGATGAATTGATTGATCAATTTGCATTTGGAATTAAGAAACATCCATTAAGCATTCGAAATTTTTTAAAATATGCTAACAATATTTTTTCAGTAAAACCCAAACATGTATTTTTTATTGGAAAAGGAGTTACATACGATCAGTATAGATTTAATGAAAGTAACCCATTAATTGAATCGCAAAATTTAGTTCCAACTTTTGGTTGGCCTGCTTCAGATCCAATGTTAGTTTCTCCAGATAATAGTGAACCAGCCCCATTGTTTTCATTTGGACGATTATCTGCAATAACCCCACAAGAAGTTTTAGATTATTTTGATAAAGTAAAACTATATGAATTGCAAGGAGCTAGCACAAACCAAACCATAGCCAATAAAGCTTGGATGAAAAATTTAATTCATGTAGCTGGAGGTAAAAATGATGGTGAAAATAATTTGTTTACTTATTATTTGCGTAATTATGAAAACATCATTAAAGACACATTGTTTGGAGGCAAGGTTGCAAATTTTAATAAAACAACTGGAAGTGAAACCAGCCCTGTTACTCAAACAGACATGATTAATTTATTTGCTAAAGGCGTTGGTGTTGTAACTTATTTTGGTCACTCAGCAGCATCGGGATTAGCGTATAACTTAAATGAACCCGATGATTATAAGAATACAGGAAAGTTTCCATTGTTTTTAGTAAATGGTTGTACAGCAAATAATATTTTTGATTTTGATAACATAAGACAAACATCTATCACAAATATTTCTGAAAAATGGGTATTGGCTAAAAATATTGGTAGTATAGGTTTTGTTTCCATGTCGCATTTTGGATTAACCACTTATCTCGACTTTTATTCAACTGGTTTTTATAAATCACTTTCAAATGCAACTTATAATAAAACCGTTGGCGATAATATGATGGGTGCATTAGCACAATTAAAAACATCGGCAACCTTTAATGACTTTTTTGGAAAAACACATGGCGAACAATTTCTTTTACATGGAGATCCTGCTATAAAAATTTATGGTCAAACAAAACCAGACTTTGTTATAGAAGATGAACAAGTGTCTATAAATCCAAATTTTATTTCTGTTGCAGATAATAATTTTACTTATAAAGCATATATACATAATATTGGAAAATCAGTAGGAGATTCTGTACGAGTATTAGCACGAAGACAGTACCCTAATGGAACTATAGAAGATATCTTCAACAAAAAAATTGTATCTGTTCGTTATAAAGATTCTGTAGTTTTAGTTATTTCAATCGATGCATTACGAGATAAAGGAAATAACAGCATTACCATTACTGTAGATAATGATAATTTATACGATGAATTAAGTGAAACCAACAATACTATTACCAAAAACTTTGTAATTTTTGAAGATGAGTTAAAACCAGTTTATCCTTTTCAATATGCCATTATTAATAAAGCACAAATTAAATTGGCTGCATCAACAGCAAATGCTTTTAGCAGTTTAAAGCAATACAGTATGGAGATTGATACTACTGCTTTATTCAATTCATCTTTCAAAAAAATAAAAACTATTTCTTCTGTTGGAGGCTTATTAGAATTTGATCCTGGTTTTACTTTTATAGATAGTGCAGTATATTATTGGAGAGTTGCACCTGTGCCAGCAACAGGAGGCTATAGATGGAATACCAGTAGTTTTTTGTATTTACAAAATGCAACAAAAGGCGGTTTTAATCAATCACATTTCTTTCAACACTTAGATAATAATTTTAATAATTTATTACCAGATAGTGTTTCAAGAAAAATTGATTTCCCAATCATAACTCAAACTTTAACCATTCGAAATGCAGTTTTTCCTTATGGAGGAAGTGCAGATGGGGCTTATTCTATTTCAATAAATGACGCATTAAATCCTAAAACACAAGGCATTTGCTGGCGTGGTTCAAATGTAACCTTTACAGTATATAATTCTTCAACATTAGAAGGGTTGTATAATAATAGTTCTGGTCAACCAGGTAAATATGGAAGCTTAGAATACACATCAGGATGCACTCCAGGCAAAGAATATGATTTTGCTTTTAATACAACCGATATTAATGGAAGAAAAAGTGCCATGGATTTCATGGATAACAATATTCCCAATGGAGCTTATGTTGTTGTTCGTTCAGTAATCATCGATGATCCATATTGGCCAGCACCAACATATGCCAATACTTGGAAGCAAGATGAAAATGTGTATGGTTTAGGCAATAGTTTATACCATCGTTTAAAAACTGCTGGATTTAATGATGTTGATTCTTTTAATCGAATGCGATGTTTTGCATTTGTATATCAAAAAAATAATGGGGGGTTTACTCCAGTTTGGCAATTTACTCAAAGTCAATACGATTTTTTAACCTTACGCCTTAATATAAAAACCAAGCTGAATAATGGTTTTATGGTTTCACAAAAATTAGGACCAGCACAAAAATGGTACAACTTTAATTGGGCTGGAAATAGAAATGATTTGCAAGATATTTTAAGTTTGAAATTGATAGGAGTAAAGAGCGATAATACAACTGATACTTTACAAACTTATACTGAGTTGCAAACCAATAATGATATCAGTGGTATTAGTGCAATAACTTATCCGTATTTAAAACTATTTATTCAAGTAAAAGACACAGTTAATCTTTCAGCATATCAATTACGTTATTGGAGATTAATCGCTGATGGATTACCTGAAGGAGCTTTAGCACCAAATATTAAATTTACATTTAAGGATAGCTTAGAAAAAGGCGAACCACAAAATATTGCAATTAGTTTTAAAAATATTAGCGATATGGCTTACCCCGATAGTTTAAGTGTTAAATTACAAATAACTGATAATAGTAATACAACACAGAACATCATCTTACCTAAAATTAAAAAATTATTATCGGGCGATACAGCAACTATTTCAACAACAATAGCTACAGATAATTTAGTTGGTAAGAATAGTTTTTATATTAATGTTAATCCAACCAATACCCCACAGGAGCAATACTTATATAACAATTTTGCCTACAAGAATTTTTATGTTTTTGGTGATGATAAAAATCCATTATTAGATGTAACTTTTGATGGAGTTCATATTCTAAATGGAGATATTGTAAGCAGCAAACCCAGAATTAGAGTGGCTTTGAAAGATGAATCAAAATTTCTTGCACTTAACGATACCTCATTAATAACTGTTCAACTGAAATTTCCTAATGGAAAAATAAGGCAGTTTAAATACGGTACCGACACGTTACAATTCATACCCGCTAATGTTAATGCAGGTGATAATTCTGCAGTGGTAGATTTTAATCCAACATTGTTAGAAGATGGCTCTTATGAACTATTGGTTAAAGCAAAAGATAAAAGTAATAATAGTGCTGGTCCAAATCAATACAGAGTGTTATTCAGCGTGTACAATAAACCGATGATTAGTAATTTATTTAATTATCCAAATCCATTTACTACATCAACAGCATTTGTATTTACATTAACTGGCTCTCGAATACCACAGAATATTAGAATTCAAATTTTAACTGTAACCGGTAAAGTGGTTAAAGAAATTAATCAAGCAGAATTGGGTCCAATTCATATTGGAAGAAATATTACAGAATATAAATGGGATGGAACAGATATGTATGGACAAGCTTTAGGTAATGGCGTGTATTTGTATCGGGTAATAACTAATCTTGATGGAAAAAGCTTAGAAAAATGGAATACCGCCGATAATCAAGGGTATCAGGTAGATACTGATAAATACTTTAAAGCAGGTTATGGCAAAATGTATTTGATGCGATAAATTTGCAACATGAAAACTGTAGGTATAGGAACTAGAGTGTTAAATTTTTTAATAGACACCATCGTTATTTTTTTTATTAGCTATCTTATTTCAAAAATCAATCATTGGTATGCCGAGCAATATAAAATAGCTGGATACACTTATCAATTTTATTACAATTTCGGCACTATTTTTTTCGCTGTATTATTTGTTTACTATACTTTAATGGAATTATTATTTGCTAGAACTTTTGGTAAATTTTTAAGTTATAGTAAAGTAGTTAATGCCCAAGGAAAAAGACCTAACATGATACAAGTATTAATTCGTAGTGTAATTAGGCTAACTATTATTGATATGTTTTTTATTCCCTTTTTAGATAAAACTTTACACGATTATCTCAGTAAAACAAATGTTGTAGAAATAGATTAATATATTTATTCATCATAAAAGCTGATACATTTTTTGAACTTTTCTTTTTTTATATCTAAACGAATCACTTTTAATAAACAGAAATCATTTTCTCGTTTTATTATTCGTTTATCTATAGCTGCAACAGCATTGAGTGTTGCTGTAATGATTATTGCTACTGCATTTGCATCAGGTTTTCATAATACTATTGCACAAAAAATATTTAGTTTTTGGGGTCATATTCGTGTTCAACATTTTGAGTTAGGGAAATCTGCAGTTGCCGAAGAAACTGCAATTTTTAAAAGTGATACTGTTGAACATATTTTAAAATCAAATTCTAAGATCACTCACATCAATGCATTTGCAACAAAAAGTGCAGTACTTGAATTTAATAAAAATTTAGAAGGTGTTTTAATAAAAGGAATAGAACAACAATACGATAGTGTTCAAATGAAACCATTTTTAACTCAGGGAAGATGGTTAAATTTTAATGATAGTTTTTATAGTAAAGAAGTGTTATTATCAACTGCAATTGCAAATGAAATACATGCAAAACTTGATGATGTTATTAAAGCTGTATTCATTAATTCAACTGATGGATTAACCACTTATAGAAAACTAAAAGTAGTAGGAATTTATAAAACTGGAATTGAAGAAAACGACAAACTATTTGCAATCACAGACATCCGTTTAATACGAGGAATTAATAATTGGTCTGAAAACCAAATTGGAGGTTATGAAGTTTTTGTAAATGATTATAAACAAATGCAACCTATTGCAGATAATATTCGTTTGCCTATTATTTGGAATGCCAAAAGTATTAAAGAAGTTTATCCATCCATTTTCGATTGGTTAAATGTTCAAGGCACTAATCGAGATATTGTATTTATCATCATGGCTATTGTTGCCATTATAAACTTAATTACTTGTTTATTAATATTGGTTTTAGAAAGAGTAAGAATGGTGGGAATTTTAAAATCTTTAGGTGCTAGTAATAGCAGTATTCAAAAAATATTTTTATACTACGCTTCTATCATTTCCTTAATGGGTGTTGGTATTGGAACCATTGTTGGTGTTGGTTTGTGTTTAGTACAGCAATACACACATTGGTTTAAACTCGACGAAGTAAATTATTATGTAGCTTATGTTCCTGTTGAAATTATTTGGTGGCATATTGCATTAATATGCTTTGTTACATTTATACTTTGTTTTATTGCATTAATTCTTCCAACCATATTAATAAAACGATTAGAACCGGTAAAGGCTATTCGTTTTAATTAGATTATTTACCAGTAAAAACAGCTTTTCTTTTTTCTAAAAAAGCAGTAGTTCCCTCTTTCATATCTTGTGTTGTAAAACATGTTCCAAATGCATTTATTTCTTCTTCAAATCCATTTTTAGTTTCATCAAAAACGGTATTGGCTATTTTTATACAATTGGCAACTGCAATAGGAGCTTTAGTATTTACCACAGTTAAAATTGCTTTTGCTTTATTTAATAATTCTTCTTGTGTAGTAACATAATTTACTAAGCCATATTGTAGAGCAGTATTCGCATCTATCATTGCAGCACTAATTAATAGTTCAATTGCCCTTCCTTTTCCTATTAATTGCACTAATCTTTGTGTACCACCATAGCCAGGTATTAAACCAAGGTTAACTTCTGGCTGACCAAATTTTGCATTATCACTTGCAATTCTAAAATGACAACTCATAGCTAACTCACAACCTCCACCAAGTGCAAAACCATTAACACAAGCAACAATAGGTTTGCTACAATTTTCTATCTTAAAAAAAACATCTTGCCCTCTTTTAGCTAAAGCCTTAGCTTCATCAATATTTAAACTATTGAACTCGCTAATATCTGCACCAGCAACAAATGCTTTATTGCCAGAGCCTGTAAGTATTACAGATTTAATAGTTGCATTGCTTTCAATTTCATCTACCAAATTATTTAAATCTGTAAATACATCCTTATTTAAAGCATTTAATTTATCGGGTCTATTAATAGTTACAATTAAAATATTTTCTTCTAAACTGGTTAATAGTGTAGTATAATTCATAAAACCTTGTTTTTGCGAAGATGCAGATTTTTTTATTTTAAAATTTTACTAAAAGACTGCTCAGGCAGTTTTTATGAACATTAATGAATTAATTTTGCTTCTTACTACCCTTTAAACTTCCACAATTTTATACTGTCTTTAATCAGCAATTCAACATTGAAGATGGTATTATTATAATAAGTAATCAAGAACTCATGTCTCAATTATCAATTTTTAAATCAATTTTTTCAAAGCACAAATGGCAATTGTGGTTAACCTATTCATTGTTTTCTTTAGAAATGTTAGGTTCATTACTACGACCATTTTTTTTAGGTAAAGCTATCGATGGTTTAATTTATGGTAATAATAGAGGTTTGTATGAATTGATTGCTGTTCATTTTGCCTATGTTATTGTTGGATATGCTCGTCATAGATTTGATACGAGAACGTACACAGCAATTTATACAACCTTAGCAACAAATTTGTTGAGCAAAAAATATAATGTAAAAGATGTTTCTAAACTTAGTGCACACAGCAATTTGGCAAAAGAATTTGTTGATTTTTTAGAATATGATTTAGTGTACGTTGTAGAAGCTGCATACAATATTATTGGAGCTTTAATTTTACTTTGCTTTTACGATTTAAAAGTTGTTGGAATTTGTTTGGCCATTTTAATTCCAGTTAGTGTGTTAAGTTATTTTTATGGTAGAAAGATGGAGGATTTAAATAAAAAAAATAATGATGAATTAGAAAATCAAGTTGAAGTTATTAGTACTGGTAATCCTTTAGCCATAAGAAGGCACTATCAAAAACTTCGATTTTGGAAAATAAAAATTAGTGATCAAGAAGCTTTAAATTTTGGATTGATGGAGATATTAGTCATCATAGTAATTGGATTTTCATTATATGTTACCAGTTGGATTACACATACCGAAGAAATTGCAGCTGGTAGTTTAGTGGGCATTTATTCTTACATATTAAAATTTACTACAGGATTGGATACAATACCCTACACAGTTCAACGATTGAGTAATGTAAAAGATATTACCAAAAGAATGAAGTTAAATGAAACAGATTTACTTGATGAATTAAAACCTGCAGTTAACGAATAAAATTTAAGTGTAATAAGGGCTAATCAATAAATAAATTATTGGTCCTGTTGCAGCAACATAAAACCACAATGGCCAAGTAATTTTAGCCATTTTTTTATGAGCTTCAAATTCTCCTATTAAAGCTCTGTAAGTTGTAAAAAGTATAAAAGGTAATATTACAGAAGCTAAAAAAATATGTGTAATTAATATTGTAAAATAAAAAGTTCTTATCATCCCAACTCCACCAAATTTTGTATCTCCTGCAAATAAATGATGAGCAATATAACTTACTAAAAAAATGATAGATAATATTAAAGCTGCTATCATCATTTTTTTATGTAGTAGATATTTTTTTCTTTTTACAGCCATTAAAGCCGCTACTAATAAAATGGCTACAGCAGCATTAATAAAAGCATTGAAAGTTGCAAATACATGTACATCAAAACCCAAATCAACTTCTAATTTTAGTTTACCTAAAAGTACTACTACAGCAAAAACAACAAACGAAAAAATGCCAATTAACCATTTTGCTTTTGTATCATTCTTTTTCCAAATTGCTTGTAACATGTTTTTTAATTTAAACGCAAAACTAAAATAAATCAAAATTGAACAATTGATATTTACTCTTTTCGAAACGGAATTTCAATTAAATATTAAAATACTTTCTTTGCTATGCACAATAAATTCGAAGTAAATGTGGTATAAACTTGGTCAGTTCATTATTAAGCATAAAAAGTATTGTTTAGCCGGTTTATTTGTTATTACTCTTTTTATGGCATGGCAAGCTCGAAAAGTTGAGTTTAGCTACGATGCTAATAAAGCTATTCCTGAAGATAATATTAAGTATAAAGATTATCAATCATTTTTAAAACAATTTGGTAGTGATGGAAATTTGGTGGTTGTTGGCGTGTCATCAAATAATTTGTTCAGCATTAAAAATTTTACTGCTTATAATAATTTACAAAAAAAGTTAACTGAAATTACAGCTATAAAAAGTGTAATGTCAATTCCAACAGCTGTAGATTTAGTGAAAGATACCGCATTTCAAAAATTTGTTTCTAATAAAATATTTAGTGAGCCTTTTAATCAGCAACAAAAATTAGATAGTCAAGTAGCAGTTTTTTATAATTTACCTATTTATAAATCTATTTTATATAATCCTAATACTCATGCTTATTTAATGGGAGTTACCATTGATAAAGATTCTATCAGTAGCTTTCATAGAACAAAAATCATTGATGAAATTGTTACAATAGTTAAGAATTTTGAAAGTAAAACAAACATTGAAACACATATAAGTGGCTTGCCCTATATCAGAACCATAATTGCTGAAAGAATTAAAAAAGAAATGATTTTTTTATTGATAGCATCATTAGTTTTCTCAGCTCTTGTGTTGTTATTATTTTTTAGGTCTACTGCTGCAATGTTTATGAGCCTTGCCGTAGTTGCAATGGGTGTAATTTGGAGTTTTGGAACCATGGCTTTATTGGGTTATAAAATAACTTTGTTAACAGCATTAATTCCTCCTTTAGTTGTAGTTATTGGTGTACCTAATTGCATTTATTTTTTAAATAAGTACCATACTAGTTTCAAAGAATCGAACAATAAACAATTTGCATTGTTTAACATGGTAGGCAAAATGGGTGTAGTTACTTTGTTTTGTAATATAGCTGCAGCTATTGGTTTTGCAGTATTTGCTTTAACAAAAAGTAGTTTGTTAAAAGAGTTTGGTTATGTTTCAGGTATCAACATAATGGCTTTGTTTTTTATTTCACTCTTATTCATTCCATCGGTTTTAAGTTTAATGAAAGAGCCTACCAAAAAGCAAATGCAATACCTTAACAACCCACTACTCGAAAAAACTTTAATCAAAATTGAACGTTGGGCAATCTTCCATTCAAAATGGGTTTACACTATTTCAATCATTATTTTAATTTTTTCTTTTGCAGGTATTTTTAAATTAAAAAAAGAAGGATTTATTGTTGATGATTTACCTAAAAAAGATATTATTTATACCGATTTAAAATGGTTCGAGAATAATTTTAATGGCATTATGCCTCTAGAAATTTTAATCGATACAAAAAAGAAAAAAGGGTTATTAAGAAGTTTACAGCCCATACAAAATATTGACGAATTCAGCAATTACATTCAGCAAAACCCATTTACAGCAAAACCTTTAAGCTTTGTAGATGGATTAAAATTTTCTCGACAAGCTTTTTATAATGGCGATAGCATTAGTTATACCACTCCAAGTGGAATGGCTGAAATGGCTATTATGAGTCAGTATATTCAAACAGATAATCAATCAAAAAATAAAAAAAGAGGAATCGAATCTTTATTAAATAATTTTCTGGATACTAATAAACAAGTTGCCAGAATTAGTGTGAATATGAAAGATATTGGTAGTAAACAATTGCCAATTTTATTAAAAGATTTTGAAAAGAAAGGCTACGAAATTTTCGACTCAACAAAATATAAATTAACATTTACTGGTGGTAGTGTAACTTTTTTAGAAGGCAGTAGTTTTATTATTAATGGATTAAAAGAAAGTATATTTTATGCTTTTTTATTAATTGCCATTTGTATGTTGTATTTGTTTAAGTCTGTACGTATTTTGTTTTGTTCCTTAATTCCAAATGTCATTCCATTAATTGTTACTGCAGGTGTTATGGGATGGATTGGTATTGCTTTAAAACCATCAACAGTATTGGTTTTTAGTGTTGCACTTGGTATTGTAATAGATGTAACCATTCGGGTTTTAGTAAACTATAGGCAAGAGCTTAAGAGCAATAATAACAATGTTAAAACAACGCTGATTCAAACAATAAAACAAACAGGAATAAGTATTATTTATACATCTCTTGTTTTAATTACAGGCTTTGTTATATTTTGTTTTAGTAGTTTCGGTGGTACTCAAGCCCTTGGTTGGTTAACTTCTTTAACTTTAATTGTTGGCACAATTACAAATTTGGTTTTGTTACCAGTGTTAATGTTATCTATTATGAAGAAAAAATAATAATATGATTGTTGTTACAGGTGCTTCAGGTTTAGTTGGTGCTCATGTTGTTAAAGCATTAGCCAAAAAGCAGTATCATATTATTGCGTTATATAATGCTACAGCTCCATCAAAAGAATTGGAAGCATTAGCTCAATGGCAAAAAGCCGATATTTTAGATATTAATGTATTAGAAGAAATATTTTCAAAAGCTAAGCAAGTATATCATTGTGCAGCTGTAGTTTCTTTCAATCCAAAAGAAAAAAAATTAATGCATCAATTAAATATCGAAGGCACAAAAAATGTGGTAAATGCTTGTATACATAGTGGTGTTGAAAAACTAATTCATGTAAGTTCTGTTGCAGCTTTAGGAAGAATAAGACCGGGAGAATTAATTTCTGAAAGTATGAATTGGACAGAAGATACTAGTAATAGTGAATACGGAAAAACTAAATACCTTTCTGAAATGGAAGTGTGGCGTGGCATTGGAGAAGGATTACATGCAGTTATTGTAAATCCAAGTATCATTTTAGGAGCAGGTAACTGGAATACTGGCTCCTCAGCAATTTTTAAAAATGTGTATAAGGAGTTTCCTTGGTATACAAATGGCAGCAGTGGATTTATTGATGTTAATGATTTAGCAACAGCTATGATTGCTTTAATGGAATCAAGTATTAATGCGGAAAGATTTATTTTATCTGCTTGGAATTTAACTTATAGAAATGTATTTGATGAAATAGCTAAAATTTTTAAAAAGAAAAAACCTACAAGAGAAGTAACAAAATTTATAGCAGCACTAGTTTGGCGGTTAGAGTATTTTAAAAGTATGTTTACTAATAAAAATCCATTAATAACTAAAGAAACTGCAGCAACAGCATTGGCAAAAGTGAATTATGATAATGCTAAATTATTAAAAGCTTTGCCAGAATTTAAATATTCAAATTTTGAACAAAGTGTTGAAAGAATTTGTAAAGAGTTAATAGAGAAATATCATTGAATTAATTAACCCATAACTTTTTTCCAAAGTTCAGGAATTCGTTTTACCCAAACTGCTTCTCTTTTTTTATCGCCAAGTTTAATAGCAGGGGTCCCCCAATACACATGATTATCTTTAATATTTCCAACCACTCCAGATTGTCCCATTACTACAGCACCACTGCTTATTGTAATGGTTTTATTAACGCCTACCTGACCCCAAAGTGTAACTCCATCTTCAATAACAGTTGCACCAGCAATACCAACTTGTGCAGCAAACAAACAATTTTTTCCTACACTTACATCATGACCAATATGCACTTGATTATCCATAATAGTGCCTTTGCCAATAACAGTTGAAGCAGTAACACCTTTATCAATAGTGCAGCTAGCACCAATTTCAACAAAATCTTCAATAATTACATTACCACAACTTTTCATTCTTTTAAACCAAACTTCTCTATTCTTTTTTGTATTGTAATAAAATGCATCACTTCCAATTACTGTACCCGATTGTATAATTACATTATTGCCAATTACAGTATCATCATGTATGGTAACATTTGGATGAATTACAGAGTGGTTACCAATTTTTACATTATTGCCTATAAAGCAATTAGGCATTACAATGCTCCCTTCACCTATAGTGAAAGAATCACTGATGCTTTTATTTGATGGTTTGAAAGGCTTAAATCTATCTACAATTTTTAAATAAGATTCAAAAGGATCTGCAACAAACAATAAAGTTTTTCCTGCTGGTATAACTACTTCATTGTTATTAATGATGATGATGGTTGCAGCACTATTTAAACACTTATCATAATACTTTAGATGATCAACAAAACAAATATCACCAGTTTCAACTTTATGTATTTCATTAATACCTATTGCTTTATTATTTTCATTTCCAAGAATTTTTGCATCTAACAATTCGGCTAGATATTGCATGGATAATGGAGTTGCGAATTTCATATTATAAATTAAGAACACAAAAGTAGCTACAAGTTTTTTATTAAATAAATTTCAATAAATATTTCAAATGGATGATGCAATTAAAAATGAATTATAGTTTAAAATTATTTTAGAGTTTTTATTATTCATTGCAGTTCTATTTTTATATACAATTAATTAAAATGTGTATAATAGAAAACAAGCAATGCACATTATTAAAATAAATGTGAATAAAAAACTTGCAAATAATTTTTGTATTAGCAAAATCTATAATTAATATTGTGGTGGGAATTAAAGTTCCCGGTACTTACTAACCCATCTATATACAAAGTCCCGCTGGTTTTTTGCGGGATTTTTTTATTTAAAACATTTTTTTCATTCCTTTGTAATACCTATAATCACTGCATTTGAAGCAACAACGATATTATATTATTTACAAACCATTTCAAGTGTTATCTCAATTTTCATCAATCGAAAACAAAAAAACACTTGGAAATTTATTCGATGTAGAAAAAGATATTTATGCTGTTGGAAGACTAGATTTTGATTCTGAAGGATTATTAATTTTAACGAATGATAAAAGTTTAAATCAAAAATTATTGCATCCAACAAATAAACACATACGTGAATATTGGGTTCAAGTAGAAGGTACTATTACAAAAGATGCTTTAAAAAAACTAGCTGAAGGTGTAGATATTTCTATCGATGGAAATATATATAAAACTAAACCTGCAAAAGCAAACTTGTTAATTGAACCATTAGTGAACGAAAGAAATCCACCCATACGTTTTAGAAAAAATATTGCAACAACTTGGATAAGTTTACAATTAACCGAAGGTAAAAATAGACAAGTAAGAAAAATGACTGCCACAGTTGGTTTTCCAACTTTACGATTAATTAGAAATAGCATTGAACAATTATCAATAAATAAAATGCAACCTGGAGATATCATTTCTTTATCTAAATCTTCTATCTATAAAAAATTATTTAATGAACAGTAGTTTTTTCCATCAAAGCCAAGAAGATTATTTAATTAGTACTGATCCATCTTTAATTCAAATTAATGTGGTGCATCATTACCTTTCTACTACATCGTATTGGGCTCAGAATATTCCTTTATTAACTGTTGAAAAAGCAATTCAAAATGCTTTGTGTTTTGGCGTTTACCATAAAGCCAATCAAATTGGATTTGCCAGAATAATTTCAGACAAAGCAACATTTGCATATTTAGCAGATGTTTTTATTTTACCAGCAGAACAAAACAAAGGTTTGGGCAAATGGCTAATGCAAGTGATTCATCAGCATCCAGAACTACAAGGCTTAAGAAGATGGTTGCTTACAACAAAAGATGCACATGGCTTGTATCATCAATTTGGTTGGCAACCTATAAATGATGATTTGAGAAACAGATTAATGACTATTAACAAACCCAATTTGTATAAAGAGAATCTCTAATACTTGTAATCGTTGGCTTTCTTATCTTCGCAGCCAATTTTTAAAGTTTTATGAGCCAGCATTTAAGTGAACAAGAAATTATACGAAGAGAAAAATTACAAAAACTGCAAGAGCATGGTATAGATGCTTATCCTGCTCCATTATTTCCAGTTTCTCATCATTCAACAGATATTAAAGAACATTTTACTGAGGAAAACAAAGAAACGTTTGCTAATGTTTGTGTGGCTGGAAGAATCATGAGCATTAATGATAAAGGCAAAGTTTTTTTCATTAAAATTCAAGATAGTAAAGGAATTTTTCAGCTATATGTTAAACGAGATGATATTTGCCCCGAAGAAGACAAAAGCTTTTGGGATAATGTGGTAAAACATGGTTTAGACCTTGGTGATATTATTGGTGCAACAGGTTATGTATTTATCACAAAAACTGGAGAAACATCTTTGCATACTCAAACACTTACCTTACTTACTAAATGTTTAAAACCATTACCTGTTGTAAAACGAGATGAGGAAGGAAATGTTTTTGATGAAGTTACAGATCCAGAGTTTCGTTATCGTCAACGCTATGCAGATTTAGTAATCAATCCAGAATTAAAAAATGTATTTATTGGTAGAACAACCATCATCAATACTATTCGTCAGTTTTTAAATGAACATGGAGCTTTAGAAGTTGATACTCCCGTTTTACAAAATATTCCAGGAGGTGCAGCAGCAAAGCCTTTCATCACACATCATAATGCATTAGATGTTCCTTTTTATTTGCGTATTGCCAATGAATTGTATTTAAAAAGATTAATTGTTGGAGGGTTTGATTGGGTGTATGAGTTCAGTAGAAATTTTAGAAATGAAGGAATGGATAGAACCCATAATCCTGAATTCACTGTACTAGAGTGGTACACTGCCTATAAAGATTATTATTGGATGATGGAAATTACCGAACAGTTATTAGAAAAAATTGCTTTAGCTGTACATGGAACAACCGAAGTTACTGTTGGTGATAAAACCATCAACTTTAAAGCACCGTTTAAACGTGTAACTATTTTTGAATCCATTCAAGAAAATACTGGAATTGATATTAGTGAAATGGCAGAAGATGGCTTAAGAAAAGTTTGTGAACAACTCAATATTTCAGTGCCCAACAATATTGGCAAAGGAAAATTGATAGATGAAATTTTTAGTGAAACCAGTGAACGCAAATTCATTCAACCCACATTCATCATGGATTATCCAGTTGAAATGAGTCCATTAACCAAAAAACACAGAAGTAAAAAAGGATTAGTAGAAAGATTTGAGTTGATGATTAATGGTAAAGAAATTGCCAATGCATATTCTGAATTGAATGACCCCATTGATCAAAGAGAAAGATTCGAAGAGCAAGTGAAACTGATGGAACGTGGAGATGATGAAGCAATGTTTATTGATAACGATTTTTTACGTGCTTTAGAATATGGTATGCCACCTACAAGTGGTATAGGGATTGGAATTGATAGATTGTGTATGTTGTTGTTGAATCAACCTTCAATACAGGATGTTTTATTATTCCCACAAATGAGACCAGAAAAAACGGATTAAATTTTAAATTTATTTTAATTTTACCATTACTTATTTGCTCAACTTTGGGCATGAATAAATTTTTGGTTGTTGTTACCACATTTATATTTTCAACTACAATATCATTTTCACAACAATTCGATAGTACATTAAATATTATTTCGAGTAATTTTCCTCAAGAAAAAATATTTATTCATTTCGATAAATATATCTACAAACCTGGAGAAACGATTTGGCTAAAAGCTTATTTGACTGATGGAATCTTACCATCGGAACAAAGCAAAAGTTTATATGCAGATTGGTACGATGATAATGGTGTATTGATTCAACATCTTTCTTTACCAATATTTCAATCAATAGCTGTTGGTGAATTTTTAATTCCTACAAAATATTCAGGAAATAATCTACATGTAAAAGCATATACAACTTGGATGTTAAATTTTGATACAGCTTTTCTTTTCACAAAATATTTTCCTGTTGTTCAACCTAATTTAAATCAAGAACAATTCAATACTATAAAACCAATCGTTAATTTTTTTCCTGAAGGAGGAAGTATTATTCATTCGGTTGAAAGTTATGTAGCTTTTAAAGTAACCAATCAATATGGTCAACCAATAAAAATTTCAGGTGTTATCAAAAATAATTTAGGTGAAGTAATCGATACTATAATAACTCAACATGATGGAATGGGAGTAATTTATATTGATTACCCTAACAATCAATTACAGTACACTGCTTTTTACAAAGAAGAGCATTCGAATTTTGAATATTCAAAATTATTACCAGCCATTGAAGAAAATGGAGTTAGTTTAATTGTTCAAAATGTAAAAAATACAGTTATTGCAACTATTCATAGAAGTGCAAATGTTTCAAGCGAAAATAAAAATATCAAACTCTATGTATTAATCAATAATCAAATTGCTTTTAAGGCATTTGTAAAACTTACAAATAAAACCAGCCAAATCATTCATATTCCAACAAATAGTTTACCTACAGGAATAATGCAGTTGACTCTTTTTAATGAAGATTATTTACCCCTTGCAGAAAGAATTTTTTTTGTGAAGAATGATAATTTTCAATTTTATCCTAGCGTTCAATCGAAAATTAATACAAATGCAAGAGCCAAGAATATTATAGATATTGATGTTCCAGATTCTTTATTAACCAACTTGTCAATTTCAATTACAGATGAAAATGTTAAGCAAGATAGTTCAACAAATATTTTTTCTGAATTATTGTTAAGCAGCGATATCAAAGGTAAAATAAATAATCCTGCTTATTATTTTTTAAATTCTGATGAAACTACTCAACAAAATCTCGATTTGGTGATGCTAACCAATGGTTGGAGAAAATACAATTGGCAGCAAATAATAAAAAATCAAACTCCATTAATTCGTTATGCAAAAGACAGCACTTACACACAGTTCATTGGTAAAAGTTTTGGTTTAAGTAAAACAGATTTCTTGCAAGATCAAAAGATTTTATTGTTTTTAGAAACAAAAGATAGTACTAAGGAACATTTTATACTTCCAATAAAAAAAGATGGTTCTTTTGAAATATCTGGGATATTATTTTTTGATACTCTTAAAGTATATTATAGTTTTTTAAGTAATAAAAAATTGAATCGAAATGCTGAAGTAAGTTTTCAGAATGACTTGTTTAATACTCCATCGACAAACAATATAGATACAATTATTAAAAAGTTTACCACAATTAATGCTGATTATTTTGAACAACAGAGAAAATTAGATTTAGAGTACGAACGATTGCTTAAAACAAAAAATTCTGGATATCTAAAAGAGATTATTGTAAAAACTAAAGCAAAAACTGCAATTGATTTATTAGATGAAAAATATGCTTCAGGAATTTTTAATGGTAGAGATGCATATCAATTTGATTTGATTAATGATTTAAGGGCACAGAGTTCTTTCTCGTTGTTTAGTTATTTACAAGGCATTGTTCCAGGCTTACAAGTTCTTAGAAATGATGGCAAAATAACTTTAAAATGGCGACAAAGTACACCTAGTTTTTTTATTGATGAGGTGAATACAGAAGCAGATGTTGTTGCTACAATTCCTATGTCTGAAATTGCATATGTTAAAGTATTTCGTCCACCATTTTTTGGTGGCTTTGGAGGTTCATCAGGTGGAGCCATTGCTTTGTACACCAGAAAAGGTTCAGATATAAAAAGCATAGCAGGAAAGGGTTTGGAGTTTAAATATCTCGAAGGCTATAGTGCATACAAAGAATTCTTCTCACCAAATTATGAAAAAGAAAATGATGCTTTAACACCAGATTTTAGAACAACTATTTATTGGAATCCATACATCACAACAGAAGGTAATCAAAGAAAAGCAACCATTCAATTTTTTAATAATGATTATTCTAAAAAGTTTAAAATGGTTTTATGTGGAATGAATAGTGAAGGAAAATTAACTTGGATTGAAAAAATGCTAAATTAAAATCACAATAATTCTACAGTTGAATTTGATATGGCATTTATATTTTGTAATTGCATACATTTAAAATGTTTTTTCGGACAAACATCGTATCCAATTTTTGTACAGGGTCTGCAACTTAAATGTTCCACTTCAAAAATTTTATTGTTCACTGCGGTGTTGCCATAGTAGGCTGTCATACCAAATACTGGAATGGTATTTCCCCAAATAGAAATAATTGGCTTTTTCAAAGCAGCTGCAATATGCATTAATCCTGTATCGTGAGTAATAACAACTTTTGATTTTTGAACTAAATCAGCACTTTCATTTAAGTTGAACTTACCACAAGCGTTATAAACTTTTGGTCCAATGGCTTGGGCAATTTCATCTCCAATTGTTCTGTCTTCTTTTCCTCCTAATAAAATTATTGGATGATTAATTTGATGGCACAGTTCAATAATTTTTGAAGTTGGCAATCTTTTGGTGTTATGTGCTGCACCAATCACTACTGCTATAAAGCCAAACAATTGAGCAGTAGGTAAATCTGTTTGTTTTACTTTATCTTTCTCAGGAATAAAATAATCTAATCCCTTGCCATCATTCACTACATCAAATTCTTCTAATGTTTCAAAATACCTATCAACAATGTGTTTTTTTGGAAGAACATTTATTTTTAATGCAGTCATCAACCATTTTTCTATGTTCAGTTTGTTGAAAGAAAAAGCTTTTGCTTTGAGTTGATATTTTATTCTTAGTGTTCTAAGGTTGTGGTGTAGATCGATGATGTAATGATAATTTTCTAGCTTTAATAAATGCATCATCAACAACCAACTTTTATCTAAATGAATTACTTTATCAATATAAGGATTGTTTTCAACTATTGATGCATATTGGGTTTTAGTAAGAAAGTGAACTTCACAATTTTTAAATTGCTGTTTTAAGCAACGAATTACTGGAGTAGTTAAAACAATATCGCCAATCGATGAAAATCGAATGATTAAAAATTTAGTTGGTTTTATTATATTGTTTTCCTTGTTATTCAATGCTATCAAATTTTATACTTCAACATAATTTAAATCTTTACCAAAAGTTTCTTCAGTAAAATATAATGCAGTTATGGCAATGAGCATAATAATTATACCCGTAATCCAACCACTATGTAAATAGCCAAAACTATTGTGCATTGAAGTAAAAATTAATGATACAAAAACCAATGAACCCCTTACCATATTAGGTGTAGTTGTTGTAGCTGTTGCTCTAATATTAGTACCAAATTGTTCTGCACTCATAGTAACAAATAAAGCCCAAAATCCTGTACCAAATCCTAATAGAGCACATACCCAATACAGTGTTTGGTTCGTTTGATTTTGTAAATTGAAGAATAATATTATGGCAAGAATAGTGATGCTATAAAAAAACCACATGGCTTTTTTTCTACTTTTAATCCAATTGCTAATAAATCCAACTGCAAGGTCTCCAATAGAAATGGCAACATAGGCAAACATGATAGATTTTCCAGGATCAATTTTTCCTATAATATTCATTTCTTTTCCAAACTTATCAGAAAAAGTAATTAAAATTCCAATCACATACCAAGTGGGTAAACCAATTAAAATGGCTTTAATATACTTCAAAAATCTTTTTTTGTTATTGAAGAGCATCATAAAATTTCCACGTATTACACCTGATTTTTTAACTACATTAAACATACTTGATTCTAAAACACTAGCCCTCAAAAATAGTAACATAAAGCCCATGCCCCCACCAATAAAATAACAAGTTCTCCAATCAAAATTTTCTTTCATAATAAATGCAAACACGGCACCAGTTAAGCCAATTCCTGCTACAACAGAAGTTCCTAACCCTCTTTTTTCTTTCGATAAAATTTCTGTAACCAATGTTATACTAGCACCCAATTCACCTGCTAATCCAATACCACTAATAAATCTTATTGCAGCATATTGGTTTACAGTTTCAACAAAACCATTAGCAATATTGCCTAAAGAATATAAAATGATAGAGGCAAAAAGCACTTTCATTCTGCCCAACTTATCTCCTAAAATGCCCCAAAGAATACCACCTACCAATAAACCAATCATTTGAATATTGATAATTTTTAAACCATCATCTGCAATTTGTGTTTCATTTAAACCTAGTGATTGTAAGGATGGAACACGAATAATACTGAACAATAATAAATCGTAGATATCAACAAAATAACCAAGAGCAGCAACGATTACAGGCAAACTAAGAATGCCATATTGTTTGGTTGAATTCATTTTTTATGCAGTTATGCAACGAATATAAAGGGTTGTAGTTTCCTTTTAAATTAAAAAGTAAAAAATCAAAAACTAAAAAGAAGTCAATTCATCTAAAGCAAATTGAACGTCATTTCGAAGTTCTTGCTGAGAAATCTCATTAGTGATGTTGTTGTCTTTTCCAACCATTAAAATATTTAAAGTCACTGCGAGGAACGAAGCAGTCTCATTGGCTTATTTTTTTATTAATATATCAGGAATAAAATTGTTTTGAGTGTAACTAATTACTTTATTGTGCTGCATGACTTTAATAAACGTAAACTCACTACCACAATAGCCAGCATTTGCTTTATAACTTAAACTTAGAGTGTCAAATTTATTTGAACTGTATCTTATATAAATGTCTTTTTGAATAGTGTCGTTATACATATTAGAATCGTATCTCTCATCATACAAGCTAAATATTCCAATAGCATTATATAAATAATATGCATTAGTGGAATTTGAAGAGTCAATAGACTTGAATTTATAAAAGTTGTATCGAAGACCTTGGCTATTGAAAATTTGCAAAGAATCAATATTGTAAATAGGGTGAAAAGTATTATAAACAAATCTATTTAATGTCGTATCCTTTATGTGTAATTCAATACCTGAAGAATTCTCAATTGTAAATGCTTCTTCACAAACACCAGACCCTGTGTGTTTATTACATGATATTAAGAATAAGTAATAGACTATAAAAGTAATTAATAGATTAGTTTTATTTTTATTCATCATTTTAAGAAATAATATTCAATAGTTTTTAAAACTAAATCATACAAGTTTAAAATTAATTTAAAATAATTCGTCATTTCGAAGTTCGTGCTGAGAATTCTGTTGGGTTATTATTTTCATAAAGATTTGACAAATTTTAAAAAGTTGTCAAATCTAAAATTTCAAAAAAGATTGCTTCGTACCTCGCAATGACGAGAATGTTTGAAACAAATTCCAATTCCTTATCAACTAATCAACTTCTCAACTAAAATATTAACAGATTTCTCATTCATTCTTCATTCGAAATGACGTTAAAAACAAGCCTCCACAAATATTTAACTACTCGTTTTGATTAAGGGCAGCACAAAAAGCATAGCTTTGCATTTCAAGTTTAATGTGAATATTCTTTTCACAAACACTTACAAAGATTTCTCTCTCATCAGACCGGTGTTTAAGAACTTTCAAAATTTTTCCGGTCTAAATTAAATAAAACATAAATGTTATTCGAAAATTTACAGCTGATCGAGCCTATATTAAAGGCTTTGAAGTCAGAGGGGTATATAACACCCACACCCATTCAACAACAAGCTATTCCAATTGTACTAGATAAAAAAGATTTATTAGGCGTTGCACAAACAGGTACTGGTAAAACTGCAGCCTTTGCTATTCCTATCATTCAATTGCTTTGTCAAGATAAACATCTTAGTGCAGGAAAAAGAGAAATTCGTTGTTTAATACTAACACCAACAAGAGAATTAGCCATACAAATTGGTGAAAGTTTTGATAGCTATGCAAAACATACACCACTAAGAAACAAAGTAATTTTTGGTGGCGTAAATCAACACAGTCAAGTTGAAGCTTTAAAATATGGGTTAGATATTTTAATTGCAACACCAGGCCGATTATTAGATTTAATGAATCAAAAATTAGTAAACCTCAATCACATTCAATTTTTTGTTTTAGATGAAGCAGATAGAATGCTAGATATGGGTTTTGTGCATGATGTTAAAAAAGTAATTGCAAAACTTCCTGCTAAAAGACAATCATTATTTTTCTCTGCAACCATGCCGAGTGATATTATTGAATTGTCGAAATCAATTCTAACAAATCCTAAAAAAGTTGAGGTAACACCAGCTTCTAGTACTGTTGAAATGATTAATCAAGTGGTTTATTTTATTGATAAAGGCAACAAGAAAAATTTGTTGGTTGATATTTTAAAAGATAACAACATTGAAAGAGCTTTAGTTTTTACCAGAACCAAACATGGTGCAAATAAAGTAGCTGAAGGACTTTCAAAATCTGGTATTAGATCTGAAGCCATACATGGTAATAAATCTCAAAATGCACGACAAGGTGCATTGAATAATTTTAAAACGAAACAAACCAGAGTACTTGTTGCAACTGATATTGCTGCACGAGGAATTGATATTGATGAGTTAACTCACGTTATTAATTTCGAGTTGCCTAATGTTCCAGAATCTTATGTACACAGAATTGGCAGAACTGGTCGTGCTGGTGCAAGTGGTATAGCTATTGCTTTTTGTGATGCGGAAGAAAAACCATTTTTAAAAGATATTCAAAAGCTCATAGGCAAACAAATTGAAGTTGTAGAAAATCATGCTTATCCATTAATGAATCATCAAGTAGAAGATACTATTTCTTTTGGTCGTCAGAGAAGTTTTGGTAATAAAAGTTCATTTCAAAAAAATGAAAAAAGACCATTTTCTACCAATAATGATTTACCAAAACGTACAGGCGGTACAATAAAGTTTCAACACAGAACTGCGAGATAAAAAATACTATTCGTCATTTCGAGTGAGGAACGAACGAGAAATCTACCATTAGACTATGCAGATTTCTCAGGCACGAACCTTCGAAATGACGAAAAAATAAACCACATGAGAAAAATAGACAGTTACAGAAGACTTTTAGAAGTTACAGAAAAAACAAGTTTAGGAGATTTAAAATCAGTGTATAGAAACTTGATGAAAAGCTATCACCCTGATAAGTTTCAGGATAATGATGCTGAAAAAATTATAGCAGAAACTAAAAGCAAAGCAATTATTGAAGCCTACCATTTTTTAGTTAGCATAGCCCCAGAAACTATTGCCAATTCTTTTGATCAATATCTAAACACCATCAATACTTCTAGCATTGAAGATTTTGAATATAAAGCAGAAATATTGACCATTAATTTTTCTGATGGTTCTTGTTATGAATATTTTGCTGTTCCTAAATCTGTTTATACTAAACTTGTAAACGCACCAGCACAAGCAAGGTTTTTAAGAAGACATATTGCTACAGAATTTATTTATAGAAGTACAAATAAATTGGTTGCAGCATAATTATTATTAATTAGGCAAACTTATTTTTCCCATAGTAATTACAGGAATATTTTTAGGATTAGAATTATAAAATTTGGAATCTCCACTAATACATTCATTTGCTAAAACTGCAAATAAAATAGCTTCTTTAGCATTGGGGTTTATACCTAAACTTGAAGTGTTTTCTATTTTTATTTGAGGCATTTCATTCTTTAAATTTTGCATCAACAATGAATTGTTAATACCACCACCACTCACATAAATGGTATAATCATTTTCTTGAATATTTTCTTGAATGGTATTAGCAATGCACGTTGCTGTAAACTTATTTAGTGTTGCCAATACATCTTCACTGCTTAAATTATTTGTGTTAGAATTCTTTAAAGCCCCATCTATAAAATTTGAATTAAAAATTTCTTGTCCTGTTGATTTTGGTAATGGCTGCTGAAAAAATTCATGAGATTGCAATGTCAATAATAAACCATCATTCACTTTTCCTTGCAAAGCAATGCTTGCATTTTCATCGAACTGTAACCCGTCAAAATGTTGTTGAACATAGCTATCCATTAAAGTATTGCCTGGACCTACATCAGTACAAATAACCTCTTCAAATAATAAAGTTTTAGGCAAAAAAGTAAAGTTTGATATACCACCAATATTCAACAAGATTCTATTTTCTTCTTCAGTACTCAATAAAAAATAATCACCATAAACAGCCAATGGAGCACCTTCTCCTCCAGAAGCAATATGCTTTTGTCTAAAATCACTAATAGTTATTATGCCTGTGTTTAAAGCTATTTGGTCGGCATCACCAATTTGTAAAGTTGCATTATCATAACAAGAATTGGGGTGTTTGTGTTTAGGTGCATGATAAATGGTTTGTCCATGGCTGGCAATTAAATCAACATCAGTGTTTTTCACCTTCCATTTTTTCAAGTATTGATTAATAAGTTGTGCATGATGCTTTCCAATAAAATTATTCAGCAAACAAACTTTTTCTAAACTCACTTCTTCCTTACAAAAAATTTTCTTCAATTCATTTCTTAATTCAACAGAATAAGAAACAGTTTCAAAATGAAGAACATCAACTGAAGTTTGTAATCCATTCCCTTGTATCTTACATAAAGCCAAATCCAGGCCATCTAAAGAAGTGCCACTCATTAAACCCAATATTACCTTGGTTTCTTTACTGGCAATTTGATGCAATTGATTTATATCTTTCAACATAATAAAAACTAAGGGTTCCTCTTTTTTAATTCACTATCAGCATATCCAAACACACGTTTAACTAAATCTGTTTTTCTAAAATTTAAGTTGGTTCTTATTTTTGCTTCTTCCTCTGCAACCATTTTATACAATTCATCAACAGCTCTAGCTGCAACATATTGAGTTAATGAATTCTCTACTTTAAAATTCGAGAAAGGAATATTATTTACAATGTTGGCTATTTTTTTCCATTCTTTATTTGCCCCTTCTAATGTAATGGTGCTATCAATGATTGGTGCATAAGCATTCATTAATTGAGTATAGGTAGTTGTTTTAAAATAGTCAGTTGCTGCTTGTTGATTATTGGTGATTAAAATATTGACCACATCCTTAAAACTCATACTTTTTACAGCATCTACAAAAATACTTTTTGATGCTGTGAATGATTGTGCAATGGCTCTATTAAATTTATCTGTAGCTTGCGTAACTACATTTCCAAATCCAGCTTGATTAGCAATATTAATAATTTTTTGTGCATCATTCGGAAAAACAAAAGCTATTGCATTATTGTTTTGTGGGTTACTGAAAGCATCGAAACTTTTAAACAACCCTTGTTCAAGTGCTTGTCTTAAGCCCATAGCCATTTCATATTGAGAAGGAATTAATAAACTAGAGCCAATTTGTTTCAAAGTATCACAAGCCGTTATGCTACATAAACAAAGAATGGATACTATAATGGATTTTAATTTCATGTTTTTATTAAAGATAAGGCTCCAGTTTTACTACACCATTCACTTAACAAGCCTTCTAATATTTTTTATGTATTAATTAAGATATCTATGTTTTTCTTACATTCGTCGTTACCATGATTAGTGAGCAATTAAATGAATCTGAACATCAAGTTGCAAAGTATAACTTAACCGATGCCGAAGAAAAGAAATTAATTCTTCGGCATTACAGGGCTTTATTACGTCAACTCTCCCCTAAACTTAAAAAAGGCGACAAAGAAATTGTTCGACTTGCTTTTGAAATGAGTGCCGAAGCTCATAAAACCATGAGGCGTAAAACAGGCGAGCCTTATATTCTACATCCACTTGCAGTAGCTATGATTTGTGTTGAAGAAATTGGTTTAGGTGTTAGAAGCACCATTTGTGCTTTATTACACGATACTGTTGAGGATACTGATATTGTTTTAGAAGATATTGAAAGAGAGTTTGGAACTGAAATAGCAAAAATTGTTGATGGGCTTACCAAGATATCCAATGTTATGGATGCCAACAGTTCTCAGCAAGCTGAAAATTTTAAAAAAATTTTACTTACACTTACAGATGATCCTAGGGTTATTCTCATAAAACTTGCAGATCGCTTGCATAATATGAGAACGCTTGACTCTATGAAAAAAGAAAAGCAACTTAAAATTGCTTCTGAAACAGTTTGGGTTTATACACCTCTTGCACACAGAATGGGTTTGTATAACATTAAATCTGAAATGGAAGATTTATCCATGAAATATTTGGAGCCAGATATTTATAGAGACATAGCCAAAAAACTTGCCGAAACCAAACGAGAAAGAACGCGTTATATCAATGAATTTATTAAACCATTAAAAGAAAAATTAGACAACACCAAACTAGATTTTCAAATTTATGGACGCCCTAAAAGCATTCACTCTATTTGGAATAAAATAAAAAAGCAAGGCGTAACTTTTAATGAAGTGTATGATTTGTTTGCTATAAGAATAATTATCATCTCAACGCTCCAAAATGAAAAATCTGATTGTTGGAAAGTGTATAGTGTAATTGCAGATGCATATAATCCACGTCCAGAAAGACTTAGAGACTGGCTGAGTAATCCAAAAAGTAATGGTTACGAAGCATTGCATACAACAGTTTTAGGACCTCAGGGTCGTTGGGTAGAAGTTCAAATAAGAACTGCACGGATGAATGAAATTGCAGAAAAAGGATTAGCTGCTCATTTTAAATATAAAGAAGGAACTAATGTTGAAGACAGATTTGATAAATGGTTTACACAGATAAGAGAGGTTATAAATAGTCAGGATACAGATGGAATAGATTTTTTGCAAGATTTTAAAACCTCTTTTCTTGCAGAAGAAATTTATGTGTACACACCAAAAGGCGAAATTAAAATGTTGCCTAAAGGTAGCTCTGCACTTGATTTTGCTTTTGCTATTCACTCTGCAGTTGGTAGTAAATGTATTGGTGCAAAAGTGCATCATAAGTTAGTACCTATAAGCCATAAACTACGTAGTGGAGATCAAATTGAAATTATTACCAGTAACAAACAAAAGCCAAATGAAGATTGGTTGCAACACGTAGTTACTGCTAAAGCAAAAGCTAAAATAAAAGATGCTTTACGTGAAGAAAAAAGAAAAGTTGCCGAAGATGGAAAGTATATTTTGCAAAGAAAGTTAGAAGGACTAGGTGCTGCTTTTAACACTTCAAATATTGATGAAGTAGCTATTTTTTATAAACTCAGTTCTCAGCTTGAGTTGTTGTACAGAATCGCAATAAAAAATATTGATTTAAAAGAATTAAAAGACTTTACAGTTGTTGGAAATAAACTAGAGCAGCCCAAACCAATTATTGTAGAAAAAATTGAACCTCCTTTTGATCCCAGTAATAAACAATACTCTAAAAAAGAAACTGAGTTAATTATTTTTGGCGAAAGCAGCGATCAAATTCAATATCAATTAGCCAAAAGCTGTAACCCTATACCAGGCGATAATGTTTTTGGTTTTGTAAGCATCGGTAAAGGCATGGTAATTCATAGAACCAATTGCCCAAATGCAACACAACTCATGTCCAATTATGGACATAGAATTGTAAAAACTAAATGGGCAAAAAATAAAGAAATTTCTTTTTTAACTGGATTAAAAATTATTGGTTTAGATGATGTTGGAATTGTAAATAAAATCACGAATATTATAAGTGGACAAATGAAAATTAATATTGCAGGTCTTAGTATTGATAGTGAATCTGGTGTTTTTGAAGGAATGATAAAAGTTTTTGTAAGAGATAAGGAAGAGTTGGAAGAGTTGGTTATTAATTTAAAAAAGCTAGACGGCATTCAAAGTGTAGATCGTTTCGATGCTGAAGAATAGCTCAACCATTTTTTATTTTCATTTATCTTGCACCAAGAAAATTTATTATGCACATTGTAGAAGTTAGTGACAAAAAAACTGAGGAAGAATTTATTTTAACCAGTGTATTCATCAATAAAAACACCTCCAATTATATTCGACCATTAGATAAAGAGGTCAAGGATATTTTTAATCCATCAATCAATAAAATTTTTAAATATGGTACTGCAAAAAGATGGATTTTAAAAAATGATAGCAATCAATTAATAGGCAGAATAGCTGCTTTTACCAATTCAAGATATATATGTAAAGGAACTGAGTTCTTAACAGGGGGCATTGGTTTTTTTGAATCTATTCAACAACAAGAAGCTGCAAATTTATTATTCGATACTGCAAAAAAATGGTTATTTGAGCAAGGCATGGAAGCCATGGATGGACCAATTAATTTTGGCGATAGAGATAAGTATTGGGGATTAATGGTTGAAGGTTTTGAAAAAGAACCTGTTTATGGAATGCCTTTCAATCCAATTTATTATCAAGAGCTTTTTGAAAATTATGGTTTTAAAAATTACTACAATCAGTATTGGTTTTCAATGAGTGTGGATGATGATTTGCCAACAAGATTTCAAGAAAGATATCATAAGTTCAAATCGAAACCAGACTATAGTGCAAGTCATGTAGAATCTAATCAACTTGATAAATACGCTAACGATTTTGTAACTGTTTATAATGCTGCATGGGCACAGCATGGAGAAGCAAAAGCTATTACAAAAGAAGAGGTAGAAAAACTTTTTAAAACCATGAAACCCATTATGGATGAAAGAGTAATTTGGTTTGCCTATTACAAAGAAGAGCCTATTGCTATGTTCATTAATATTCCAGATGTAAATCAATATTTCAAATATTTTAATGGCAAACTCACGTTACTAAATAAACTGAGATTATTATGGATGAAGAAAACAATGAAACGTAAAAAGCTTACTGGGCTTGCTTTTGGTGTAGTGCCAAAATATCAAGCATTAGGAATTGATAGTTTTTTAATTCAATCGTGTAGTTATTTTATGCAGCATAAAAACTGGTACGATAGTTATGAAATGGGTTGGGCAGGAGATTGGAATCCGAAAATGCATAATATTTATAAGAGTTTAGGAGGCACACAAAGTAGAAGAATGGTAACTTATCGTTTAATATTTAATGAAAACGATTTTCCATTCGAAAGACATCCTATTATGGATTATAAATAATCATGGTATGAATTTTGTAAACTTTTGTATCTCTATTATATCATCTAACAAAAAAAAATAAAATGAAAAAATTATTGATGAGCTTTCTATTGATAATGGGCATTGGTTTTGTTGTTTCGGCACAAACTACACCTGTAAAAGAAAAAGCTTCAAAAGAAAAAATGGCTATGAAAGAACATATTTGCACCGATGCTTGTAAAAAAGCAGGTAAATGTATTATGGCACATGGTGAAAAATGTACTAAAGCCTGTTGCAGTAAAGACATGAAAGCTCATGTTTGCACCAATGCTTGCAAAAAAGTAGGCAAATGTGTTATGGCAAAGGGAGAAAAATGTACTAAAGCCTGTTGCAGTAAAGACATGAAAGCTCATGTTTGCACCGATGCTTGCAAAAAAGCTGGAAAATGTATTATGGCACATGGAGAAAAAGGACATGTTTGTGGTAAAGAATGTAAGAAAGCCTAGAGAAAAGGATTAAAAATGTTTAAAAGGGAATGAGTTTAAAACTTATTCCTTTTTTTTGTGCTTAAAAATAGTTGAACCCTTAACTTGCAACTTGTATGGATAAATTCATTGTTTCAGCACGTAAGTATCGCCCTCAAGAGTTTAATACAGTTGTTGGTCAATCTCATATTACAACTACATTAAAAAATGCAATTAAGAATAATCAATTGGCTCATGCATTTTTATTTTGTGGACCAAGAGGTGTGGGTAAAACAACTTGTGCAAGAATCTTAGCTAAAACAATTAATTGTACCAATATTAGTGAACAGGGGGAAGCTTGTAACACATGTGTAAGCTGTCAAAGTTTTAATGATGGCGGTTCTTTAAATATTCATGAACTAGATGCAGCAAGTAATAATTCTGTAGATGATATTAGAAATTTAGTGGAGCAAGTTCGTTTTGCACCACAAGCAGGAAAGTATAAAATTTATATTGTTGATGAGGTTCATATGTTGAGTACAAGTGCATTTAATGCTTTTTTAAAAACATTAGAAGAACCACCAAGTTATGCCATTTTTATTTTAGCTACAACCGAAAAGCATAAAATTCTGCCTACTATATTATCTCGTTGTCAAATCTTCGATTTTAAAAGAATTACCACCAACGATACTGTTGAACATTTACAAGAAATTATAAATAAAGAACACATTAAAGCAGATAAATCGGCCTTACAAATCATTGCTCAAAAAAGTGAAGGTTGTATGAGAGATGCTTTAAGTATACTTGATAAAATTGTAAGCTTTTCTGGTGGTGAAGTTGATTATCAAAATACCATTGAACATTTAAATATTTTAGACCATGATTATTATTTTAAACTCATTGAACAATTACAACAACAAGATTTAGCTGCTGCTTTGTTATTGTATGATGAGATTAATAGAAAAGGTTTTGAAGGAGATATGGTGCTGAATGGTTTTGCAGAATTTTTAAGAAATTTATTGGTTTGCAAAGATGCTAAAGCTGCACAATTACTAGATGTTGTTGAAGGCATGCAACAGAAATATTTTGAGACTGCTGGCAAAATTGACATTAATTATTTAGTAAGTGCTTTAAATATTTTAAACGAGTCTGAGTTATCATATAAGATGGCTCGTAATAAAAAACTACATATTGAACTTGCTCTGATTAAATTAAATTTTTTACAGCAAGCTATAGAGTTAAGTGTTCAAGATGGGCAGATTGTAAAAAAAAGGTGCATTGATCAATCTTCGGGTATAAAATTTAAAGCTATTCAGTCAATTCAAATAAAACAACCCAAAGAAGCCAAGTTTTTTGTGGAGCAAGAAAACAAACCACATCAAACAAAAAATATTTCTGCTTCATATATACCAGAAGAAACAACTTCTGCAACTCCTACTAAAGTTTTAGAACCTCAACCAGAACAAAAAAAACCTATTCCTCCAAAATCATCTTCATTTAATAATGGACCTAAAAAATCACTATTAGAAGCTTTAAAAGAAAAGGTTGGTGATAAATACACCATTGAATCAATTAAAGAAGCAGAGTCCTTAACTATTGAAAGATTAGAAGAGTGTTTAAAACAATTTGCAAATAAATTGGATGATGTTGGAGGCAAAATTTCAACAGTAAGCAGTATACAAGCAGCAAAAGTTGAATTGGTTTCTGAAATTTATTTTAAACTTCATGTACCCAGTATTACAGCTCAAAAATCAATTGATCAAGAAAAATCTGTATTAACCGATTTGTTGTTTACTTCATTTAATAACCCTGCAATTGGCTTTAGTATTGATGTTGATGCAAATGATGCAAATGAAGAAGATAGACCAATACTCTTAAATAGTAGAGAACGATATAATTTAATGGTGGCTCAATATCCTTTAGTTAAAGAATTAAAAGACAAATTAAAACTTGAAATTGATATTTAATTACTCGTGCCTTAAGGCAACTATAGGGTTTAATTTTGCTGCTTTACTAGCAGGGTAAACTCCAGCTAAAAGCCCAACTGCAGAACAAATAACAATACCACCAATTACCCAAGCCCACGGAATTACAAAACCTGTTTTTAATAAAATAGCAGCTATATTACCAATTAAAATTCCTAAAAAAATTCCAACCAAAGCACCCATTACACTAATAATCATGCTTTCGAATAAAAACTGATGTTTAATATTTTTTCTGGTACCTCCTAATGCTTTTATTAAACCCACTTCTCGGGTTCTTTCATTAACTGCAACTAACATAATATTCATTAATCCAATAGCTGCACCCAATAAAGTAATTAAACCAATTACTGCAGCTGCACCAGAAATACCACTTAAAAAGCCGATAAACATTTCAGCGAATTTGTCGCTCTTTTCAATCACAAAATTTTCGGCATCTTTTGGTTGTAATTTTCTTACTGCTCTAAAAATACTTGCAGCTTCACCTGTTGAAATATCTAAATCAATTACATTATTAACCATTACTCCAATAAGAAAAGAAGAAGCTGCATCGTTAAATTTTCTTGCATTGTTGTAAGAGGTAAAAATAATATCATCAACTCTTCCCATACTTGAGCCTTTGCTTTTAAGTAAACCAATTACTCTGTATGGCATACCACTCACTCTAATAATTTTATCAATAGCGTATTCTGGATAATCTCCAAAAAGTTTGGCTGCTATATTACTTCCAATAATGCAAACATTTCTTCCACTTTCAATATCAATATTATTTAAGTTTCTTCCTTCAATAATTTTATATCCTGTAACATCTAAATAATTTTCATCGCCACCCCAAACAGCACAAACAGGAGTGGTTTTTTTATCTTCATAATTACACTCAATACTTCTGGCACCTCTTAAGTAAATACTCACTTTAGCAGGGAATTTGAAATTTTGTTTAAAAAATTCAGCATCATCTTTTTTTATCGGTTTGTTAAGGTTTGATTTTTTTTGAATTAAACCCCTCTTAGAAACTGTAGCATCATCATTACTACCTCCAAACCTTACCTTGCTTTCTTTAAATTTTATGGTAAAAGCATTGGCACCCATCGATGAAAAACTTTCTGTTATACTTTGATTCATGGCCTGAATAGCTGTGATGATGCCAATTAAAGCCATAATACCAAATGCTATAATAGCAACAGTAATACCCGTTCTAAGTTTATTGCTTTTTACTGTTGAGTATGCTAAAAAGAAAGAATTTTTTAAGGTCATGTAAAAATTTGAATGAACCCAAAAGTAATTTAAAAAATTTACGATATAGGCCTAATTATGTAATAGGTAAAATGGAATGATAAATGCAACTAATCATTTATCCATTCTACTTCACCATGTTGAAATGAAGACTGCAAACCATTTTCAACCAAGATCTCTCCAAAAGCATTTACTTCTTTAATAGTACATGAAAATTTTATATTGCCTTTTTTAAAATTGACTCTTTGATTTTTTTTAAAAAGATGTTGATTGTATGTTTTTAAAATTTCATTGTTCTTTTCATACAAAAAAGGCAGCCATTTATTGAGGGAATCCATTAAATCAATGCACATGGTTTCTATCTCATAAATTTCGCCAGTTATTTGATGTAGAGAAATAGGATTGGGTAAATTTTTTGGAAACTCTTTTTGTTTAATATTAATTCCAATTCCAATTACAGCCCATCTTTTTTTTTGTTGGTTGATGGTTTCTATTAAAATGCCACCTGCCTTCTTGTCGTTAAAATAAATATCGTTTGGCCATTTAATGGCAGTATTATTTCCAGCATATTTCTTAAAAAAATCATAACATCCTAATGCCGTAAAAGCACTAATTATAAATTGTTTTTGAAGCGGAAAGCTAGAAATATCAAGAATTATTGATAAAGTAATATTTTCATTTTCATTACTCAACCATTTTTTGCCCATTTGCCCCTTACCTTGAGTTTGGTTTTGAGCATAAATTACCGCACCAGATAGTGCTTTATTTCCTTTCACAAGTGCTAAGGCATAATTATTGGTACTTTCAACCTGTAAAAGTTTGATAAATGGTTCTCCTATTTTGATTAAAGGTTGATGTGTTGAAAACAAAATACTATTTTTGGCGAAAATAAATAGAACCTAAGGTATTAAAATTTATAATAAAAATTATTTCATTATTGGAAACATTGAATTTACTAAAAAGCCGAACTCCCTCACCTAAAAAACTCAACAAAAATTCAAAGCTATTTAAAACAGCTATTAAAGCTATTCTAGATAAAAAAGGAGAGGATGTAGTAAGTTTAGATTTAAGAAAAATACCTGAATCTGTTTCTGATTTTTTTATTATTTGTTCAACTAATAACAGCACTCAATTAAAAGCAATTGCTGAAAATATTGAAAAAGAGTTGCTTGAGGTTTGTAAAGAAAGATTATTTAAAAAAGAGGGTCAACAAAGTGGACAATGGATTTTATTAGATTATGTAAACATTGTAGTGCATATCATGCATAGCACCACAAGACAATTTTATAGGTTAGAAGATATGTGGAGCGATGCTGAAACTGAATATCACAGCATTTAAAAATTAAGCGAAAAAAAAATTATGACTGACGAAAAAGATATAGAAAATAAACAACCGATCGAATCAGAAAACTCGAAATCAACAGAAAGTACAGATAATACTAAATTGGATAGAAAAAAATCTTTTCAAGAAAAAATGTTCGAGGAAAAGCCTAAACGAAAAGGCCCAAAATTTAATATTTATTGGGTGTATGTAATTATTTTGGCTGCACTATTAGGCTCAACATTTTTAGGTGGTGGATTAAAACCTGAATTAGCTAAACTTAGCGAACAAGAAATAAAACAAAACATGTTGCTTAAAGGCGATATTGACAAAATTGAAGTTGTAAAAGTTAAAGATATTGTTCGTATTTACATTAAATCTGATAGTATTTCTAAACCCTATTATGAAAAAAGATTTAAAACAAAATATACACCTGAAAAAATTAAAGATGTAGCACTTTTTCAATACGAAATAGGCGATGCAAAAGTGTATAAAGAGCAAATTGAAACTTATTGCAAAGAGAATAATGTTGCTGCCCCTAAAATAATTGTAATTACAGATCCAGAATTTTTTGGTCCTTTTAGTACTTCATTAATCTCAATCATCATCATGGTAGGTGCCATGATTTTATTAATGAGAAAAATGGGTGGTGGAGCTTCTGGTGGTGGAGCTGGTGGAATTTTTAATATAGGTAAATCTAAAGCAACCTTATTCGATAAAGGCACAAAGGTGAATATTACATTCTCTGATGTTGCTGGTTTAGACGAAGCTAAAGTTGAAGTAATGGAAATTGTTGACTTCTTGAAAAACCCAAAAAAATATACAGCATTGGGTGGTAAAATACCGAAAGGTGCATTGCTTGTAGGCCCTCCGGGAACTGGTAAAACGCTGCTTGCAAAAGCAGTTGCCGGCGAAGCCCAGGTGCCCTTTTTTAGTCTTAGCGGTTCTGACTTTGTAGAAATGTTTGTAGGTGTAGGTGCAAGCCGTGTAAGAGATTTGTTTAAGCAGGCACGTGAAAAAGCACCTTGTATTATTTTTATTGATGAGATAGATGCCATTGGGCGAGCAAGAGGCAAAAATGCCATGATGAGCAACGATGAAAGGGAAAATACATTAAACCAGCTATTGGTTGAAATGGATGGTTTTGGTACTGAC